>CACYQQ010000119.1 GCA_902776605.1 uncultured Bacteroidales bacterium
ATCAACCATTTCATTTCCGCGTTCCAGGCCGAACTTTCCTTCATTATTTGGTGTTTCACTTTTTTCGAGCATCTCTGAGGTATAGCGTTTCGACTGATATTTCTTCATCGAAACACACTTGAAATATCCTGTGCTCGATATTTCATATTTCAAATCGAAGCGTGTTCCCTCTCTGGTCTTAAATGGATAGAAATTACTCTGTTCCGTTCCCCAATCAATAAACGTTTGACTGATGGTCAAATCGGAATGAAGGCGACTGTTGAGATCGGACAGATAGACGTCCTTTGTTTTTAGGTCGGACCCTGCCGTTCCCGACATCTCCACCTCTACTTGAAGTTGTCTGTAAAACTCCAAACTGTCGATTACTGCGCCATCAAAAGAAATAGTATATAGCCAGCCCACCGTAGTTTCCATATCGGTACCAAGGATATATACAATCATAAAGTCTCCCCATGTTTTACTAATTCCCATGGCAATGGGAGCATTTTCATCCTCATCGCATGCATACCAACTATTTACTCTATCCGATGTAATCATAATATCCGTGTCAAAATCCTCATAATTGGATACCGAGGTAGAATAATAAGCACTAAAAGTTTTATCCCCGAAACTGGACAGAATAGGTTCGTCTCTATTGGTGCTATTCGGGGAAAGCAAATGTGCTGATACATCCTTTAAGAATGTATTATGCAAAAGTTCTGGGTTGATATCTTTCATTCCGACACCCTCTTGTCCTGCAACTTTTGCACAGAAGAGCAAAGGAATACAAACTAAAAACAGGAGAGTTTTATATTTCATAGTAAGAATTTTCTATTGCAAAGACTATCAGGTAGTGCACCTTCATTATTTGGACAAACCAAGGTATAATGAATAATCATAACTTGCTGTGGACATAGTAGTGACTTATATTATAAAAGTGAGCAAGTACATTTTCTTGACTTGCTCACCTCACGTCACTTTTCTTCGTCCAACAGTTCGGGATTCAAGCCACCACGCTGGTAAGCAACCAACCCGAATTGGGAGAGGGTGGCAAAAGCATATTCCACCAGACGGGCATTGATCTCCTCATATTCCTCCCACACCTTGGTACGCGTAAAGGCGTAGAGTTCAACGGGAATACCGGCATCGGTGGCAGGAAGTTGACGCACCATGAGTGTCATGTCGGGATTGATGTCCGACGAGTGCTGGAGGTAGTCATAGAGGTGCTTGCGATAGACTTCGAGGTTGGTCATGGGACGACCATTTTCCAAGGCGACGTTCCACTTCTTGGCCTGTTTTTCGGTGAGGAAATGGACACTGCGCACATCAACCTGAATGGTGCGACGCAGACGACGACCATCGCTCTCCTGCATGCCGCGCCAGTTCTGGAAGGTCTCGGTGAGCATATTGTAAGGAGGAATGGTCAAGATGGTGTTGTCCCAGTTACGCACTTTGATGGTGGTGAGGGTCATCTCGATAACCACGCCATCCACGTTGCGGGGCGTCATGACAATCCAGTCGCCCACCTCCAGCATGTCGTTGAACATCAACTGGATACTGGCCACCAAACCTTTGATGGAGTCTTGGAAGACCAACATCAGCACCGCCGCCATGGCACCCAAACCCGAGATGAGGTAGGCCGGTGACTTATCGAGCAAGATACTGATAATCAAGATGGCAGCCACCGCGCTGAAGATAATCTGTATGGTCTGCACCAGACCCTTCATGGAGTGCATTCGTGCCTTGCTCCGACTGCCACTCTCCTCCCCTCTGGAGACCAATGCCTCGAAGAGGGCGCCCACCAGGATGCAGAGGAAACGGGTCACATTGATGATGATATAGATGACCGTAAGTCGCTCAATGACAAGTTCCAACGCACCTTGCGTGACAAACGGCAAGGCGAAGGTCAAGATGATAGGCGGCAGGATCTTACTGAACGACCGCACCACCTTCTCACTGAGGAGGATATCATCCACCTGCGTATTGGTCTTGGAGGTAATCTTACGGAGCGTAGGAATGATGGCCTTGACAAAAATGAAGTCCACCAGATAGGCAGCCAGGATGACACCCACCACGATGGCACACTGCCAATACCAGGCCAGCATACTACCTTGCGCACCTACGTTCTTGCTAATCCACTCAATGAGTTGCTCTTGCATAGGAAAAAGATATTAGGGGGATAGGGACTATAGTGACTATAGAAATTATAGATACTATATTTACTATAGAGAATGCGCCCCAACAAACTACTTTACTCTTTACACACTACACTTTACTCTCTCTGACGGAATGCCCCGAACACCCGAACTTGGGTGCTCGGGGCATTCTGTCAGAGACTTCCCTTCTCCTTCTTCAAGTTCATCAGGAACTGCTCGGCACGCTCCAAGTCCTGCGGAGTGTCGATGCCGACGGTCTCGATATCCACCACGCGGACGGTGATGTGCATACCGTTCTCCAACCAACGGAGTTGCTCCAAGCTCTCGGCTTTCTCCAAAGAAGTCTGTTCCATTGCCGTAATCTTGGCCAACGCCTCGGGGCGATAGGCATAGAGACCAATGTGCTTGTAGAAAGTGTGCTTCTGCAACCACTCACTCTGTTCAACGCCACGCAGATAGGGGATGACCGAACGGCTGAAGTACATCGCCTGACTATTGGCTCCCAACACTACCTTCGGGCTGTTCGGATTGAGCAATGCCTCCAATCCATCTTCGGGGTGGAAGGGTTTGACCAACGTGGCTATGTCGGTGCGTGCATCCATGAAACAATCTTTGACGGCCTGAATCTGTTGTGCCGCAATGAAAGGTTCGTCGCCCTGCACGTTGATGACCACGTCGTAGGTCACGCCCAATGCCTGCGACACTTTGGTATAGGCCTCTTGCACTCGGTCCGTGCCACTCTTGTGGTCGGGCGAAGTCATGACCACTTTTCCCTTGAATTGCTCCACCACATCATAGATGCGTTCATCGTCGGTGGCAACAACGGCCATATCGACCAATGGAGCGACTTTCTCATAGACACGCTGCACAACAGGTTTTCCACCCAACTGTGCCAAAGGTTTGCCCGGGAAACGGGTGCTCGCATAGCGAGCTGGAATGATTGCTATAGATTTCATAGGACTCTCCCCAACCCTCCCTAATAGGGAGGGAGAATAAAAATAATGCTATTGTTTTCACAATTGAGTACGCACAGAAAAACATCCGTTTGTATCTCTCAACACGAACGCAGTGAGTATTAACATGAGCAACGCAAATATTAACACGTCATTATTAACACGAACGCAGTGAGTATTAACATGAGCAACGCGAATATTAACACGTCAGTATTAACACAAAGTATTAACACGAGCAACGCGAATATTAACACGTCAGTATTAACACAAAGTATTAACACGAGCAACGCGAGTATCACACGTTTCTCACCTCCTCGACGCCCTTGATCTGTTCGATGATGCGCATGGCCTCCATCAGTTCGAAGGCCGATGGCACCTGCACCTTGACCTTGGTGGTCACGATATAATCGACCGTCTCGGTGTGCAGAGAGTCGATACTGAGGTGCAACTCGTTACTGATGACGTTGACCAAGTCGAGCAACAGACCGTAGCGATCGACGCTGTTGATGACAATCTGCGTGGGGTAGGTGCGGTTCGGCAAGATGGGCAAAGAGACATCGACTATCGAGTCGCCATCCTTGGCCGAGAGGACTATCGCCTCGGGGCAGTTACGTTTGTGCACCACGACGGAACCATCCTTCTGCTGGAGGGACTGACCGGCGCCCAGGAGGCTGAGCTGCAGATCGAAGGAAAGATCAAGGAACTTACCGTTGATGCGAGCGAACTTAGCATGATTTCCGACGTTGGTGTGAATCTCGTAGGCCATGTCCAACACGCTCGACCCCTTCGGCAGAACGATGCTGTTGCCCTTGGGCGTGAAGACGATGATGTCGTCGTTGTAGAACGAGCTCACCACGCTCTCCATGAATCCGCCCTCGGCACCCGACTGTGCAATGTCACGCAGGATGCCCTTGAACTTCAAGACCCATTTATCGATTGATTCGGTGCGGTCCAACACACAACCCTGCTGCGAGTTACGCATCATCGACTCGGTGCAGATATGCACCTCGGCCCAACCACCCATGTGGGTCATCACCTGGAGGTGAAGTGCCTGATAACCATTCTCTTTGGGTTGGTCAATATAGTTGATGACGCTGTATGGGCGCTCCTTGTA
This sequence comes from uncultured Bacteroidales bacterium, assembly GCA_902776605.1. Classification (GTDB taxonomy): domain Bacteria; phylum Bacteroidota; class Bacteroidia; order Bacteroidales; family UBA3663; genus Liminaster. The sequence continues at coordinate 4,203 of CACYQQ010000119.1, forward strand.
GAGGTCGGTGATGAGGCTATAGACTTGCAGACATTGGTTCTTCTCGCTCCCCTGTCCGGCAGAGGCATCGATGACGATGTTGACCTGGTGCACATGCTCCAACTCCTTGAACGTCTGTCCCGAGTTCTGCATCTTGCGCCACAGGGCATAGACCGAACGGGCACGGGCATAGACGCGGCAATGCAGTCCCTCCTCCTGTAGCGTCTCGCGGATAGGTGCCAGGAAGTCGTCGATATCCTGCTGGTGCAACTTCATGTACGAGATGATCTTCTTCTCAATGCGCTCATACTCATGGGGTGAGCGGAACTTCATAGAGAGGTTCTCCAGCTCCGACTTGATGTCGTACAGACCCAGTCGGTTGGCCAACGGTGCGTAGAAATAGTCGGTCTCGGAGGCAATCTTCATCTGCTTGTCGGTCCGCATACTGCCCAACGTGCGCATGTTGTGCATACGGTCGCTGAGTTTGATGAGCAGGGCGCGGATATCGTACTGGATGGAGTCAAGCATCTGCTTGAAGTTGTCTATCTGCTTCGATACCTTGTAGTTACCATCGTCCTTCTTGGTCAATACGCCCACCAGAAAAGCAACGTCCTCGCCGAACGACTTACTGATATCCTCGATGGTCAAGTCGGTATCCTCCACCACATCGTGCAACAGGGCAGCGATGATGGAGTTGGTACCTAAACCCAACTCTACCAACGCGATACGCGCCACAGCCACGGGATGCGTGATGTAGGGGATGCCGCTCTTTCGCACCTGATGGGCATGTGCCTTGGCCGCCATCTCGTAGGCTGCCTGGACACGGGGTATATCGGAAAGTGGCAGACGTTCCTTGATGCGCTCGAACAGCTCGTCGTGCATCTCGTCCACCATTCTCTGGCCCTCTTCAGGAGAAACTTTGCCTTCCATAATCAATATCTCTTAATTCTCTATTTTCTATTGTTTCAGGGAGTTAGCAGTAGTTAACAGGAGTTATCGCTTCGCTTAGGGAGTTAACGGACGATACAAAAAGCAATGAAAAGTCAAACATCAACGTGTCCACCTTCTTCCGTTCAAAGTCAGCATTCGTCCATTAACTCCTGCTAACTCCAGTTAACTCCCATTAACTCCTTAAAAGTTAACTTCTTCCTTCCAGCACTTTGTCCAACTCTTCCACTACCTGTTGCAACTGCTGGCGCACGTTGTAGAGGTGCGTGATGACCTCCTGCTTGGTCTCCTCCAGTCCCGGATTGCTGTCCAACGAACGGCGCACGCCGGCAATGGTCTTGCCCTCGGTGTGGCGCATACGGTAGATCATCTGGATCTGCTCAATGTCTCGCTGGCGGTAGAGGCGGGTGTCACCCTTCGTTCGTATCGGCTTGATCTTGTCGGGAAAGTCCCGTTCCCACTTGCGCAACACCTCAACGGAGATGCCGACGGCATCCGCCACCTCGCCGATGGTGAAGTATTGCTTGCCCGTCAGGACGGTCTTTTTTTGATTGAAGCCCTTCATTGTAACGCAGTCGTTTTGACCTTTGCCCTATCTAATAACTATTAACTATCAGCTAATAACTAATAACTAATAACTATTAACTCTTAACTAATAACTATTAACTCTTAACTAATAACTATTAACTCTTAACTAATAACTATTAACTCTTAACTAATAACTATTAACTCTTAACTAATAACTACGTTTTCCGCCAAGGCGAAAAACGTTTAGTCCATGACCTGTCCTTCGTTCTCGCTCTTTTCAATCATCTCCTCATACTGCTCTGGCGTCAGGTCGAGGAAATAATAGTTGGCAGGGTTCTGTGCCTGGTCGCGAAGGAAGACCTCGTAGTGGAGGTGCGGACCGGTCGATTTGCCCGTCGAACCCACCTCGCCAATCTTCTCGCCTCGCTTCACCTTCTGTCGCTTGTTGACGTACTTGCGCGACAGGTGGGCATAGCGGGTCTTGTATCCGTAACCATGATCCACCACAATGGCCAATCCGTAGCCATGGTCGTAGCCCGCCTGGATGACGATGCCGTCGCCCGTAGCGAAGACGTCGGTACCGATTGGGGCAGCAAAGTCCATGCCACGATGGAACTTACGCACATGATAGATAGGGTCGATGCGATAACCGTAACCCGACGCCATGCGTTTCAGGTCCTTGTCCGAAACCGGTTGAATGGCAGGTATATGAATCAGTCGGTCCTCCTGCGTCTTGTAGATGTCGAACAGTTCGTCGAACGACTTCGACTGGCGGTGCAACTGACGTTCCACCAGGTCCATCTTCTGCGCCACACTGATCACCAGGTCGGCATCCGAGAGCGTCAGCAACGAGTCGTAACGATGGTGGTTACGCACCATCTGCTTGCGCGCCATTTCGCCGATAGGATCTCCCTGTAGCACAACGCGATACATGTTGTCATCACGTTGTCCGATGTCCTCCAGCACCTCCAGCGCCTCGTCAAGGCGGGCATTGAGCATCTGGTATTCACGCTTCAGCACTTCGTGCTCCTGCTCCATGTCCCATTGCGAGGGAGAACCGAACCACGAGATGAAGGCATACAGCAGCAACGCACCGATGATGGTACCCGAAAGCAGGTGCCGCAGGAAGGTGGAAACGTGGAACCACCGCGACGGCTTTTGCCGCTCAAAACGGCGTTTCTTTTCGTTATATTTGTAATGTATCCAACGTGCCATGCTTTCTCGATTAACGCTATTCTTTTCATCTCAGGGAAAAGTCCCAACCGCTTTTTCTCACGGTATTGTGTCACTTGTTCTTCCCCCTCTTCGCAACATTCTTGTCTGGAGGTGCCAATTTCGGAGGCATCCACCACTTGAAACAATATCTGCAAAGATGAAGATTTTTTTTATAATAAACAAATTTTCCGCTAAAAAAATATCTTTCCTACCCCAACGTTCTTTTTTTTGCCCGACTCCAGTCATCCAGGGTGGGCGAAAATCGGGATTGACCGAACTCCCTCCAACGGATTTCATCCCCCTTGTAAGGGCCTTAAACGTTATCTTCCAAATAATAAACATTCTTTTCTCCCGCCTGTGGATAACTGTTGACAACCCCCTCTCCCCTGTTGATAACTCTGTGCATAACCCCCTATTTAACCATTTCAGGCAAGTTATTCACAACTGCTGTGGATAACTTGCCTGAAGGACATCCCCTTTTGTCCCATTTTGTCATTCCGAACGATGTGAAGCTACAAGCACTCCGAGCGGCAAAAGATAGCACTATAGTTACAGTTGAAATTATGGTTATTTTCGTTTTCATGACATGTTTACCTTTACGGAATTAAATATGGATTTGCCCTTAGAACTAATTCTTAACTATTCTTCCATATCTGTCAAACATAAAGTAATACTTCTTGACATTATTATAATTCTCCATTTCTGGAAGCAAGATGTTATCAGTTGACAAAACTTCTGCACAATAACAGAAATGGTTATCTTCTAATGAAAGATAAGAATACAATTCATTATCATCTAGTGAAGAGTACGAATAAACAGAAGATACTGAAGTAATTGTATCATTACACATGTTTATTAAAAACATTTCTCTATTAATAAAATTTAAGACAAATTCATACTCATCTGGGGTATTGATTTCCTTTGTTTTTATCAAAAAAAGAAAACTTTTGTAATTATTAGATAAATCTATTTGCCCACAATAAAACACAGAATCTCCTGATGTTGAAAAGCCCCCTCCATATTTTCTATTTACAACACCAAATTTCTTAATGGAAGAAGCAACTTCTCTACCCAACAGTTTCCGCAAACTCAACCTACTCAAAAGTGTATCATCAAGAGGCAGACTTGCAAAGCTACCATCGTGTTTCAACTCTTTTTTTATAAAAGGGATTAACACACAATCTGAAAAAACAACGTTTTCAAATTCAAATCCGCAACTACTAGTATTTAATACTTCATAGTAGACTTCTTCAGTGCTTTTACTTGATTGAAACTTCAAATACAGAAGGCAACACAATAACGAAGCAAAAACAATCAAACTTATCAATAAATTTAACTTGTTCTTCATATTTTTCTTATTAGTTTATGTTAATGACAATCAGAAATCTTAACCAAAAATGCGCCACTATTTATGCCTTTATAGCTCTTGCGCCCAGGCACACGTTCCCGTGGCAGCGCTCAATAAGAATAAAAGTCGTTTCATGAGTTGTTTATACGTTGTTGATTCTCCACAAGGTTTGTTGCCCAAAGAGAATGCGGTTTGCGTTGCAAGTCTATGTATTTCCTGCCACATTCAACTACTCCGCGCTCATTTTTCTAAATATTACCCCCCTTCATTTAACGGAAATTAGCACTCGATGAAATACTTACATAGCAAAAACATACTTTCTAGACAACAATATCAGGCATCATCCAATAAAGTTTTGTGATTCTTCGCCCGGGCTCCGGATGACAACAGACAGAAACGACATTCCCCCACCCCTGTCCCCACCTCGCGCTTTTGATCGGGTCAAATTTTGGTCAATATTTGGTCTAAATTCGGTGATTGATTTCAGTCGGTTCAACCTTGCGCCAATCGTTATCCAATCGATACCCAATCGATACCCGAACATTACCGCGAGGTAGTGTCAAAGGTGGGTCAGGACAAGGGGATAATCGGTACCACTTGCAGTTGGGAGGGAAACTCATGCTCTGCTGAACGGTGGACCATAAGTGGGTGAGCGGATGGACAGAAGACTGCCGCAAGTGGAAGGGAAAATAATCTGAAGATAGATTTTACCGTACACGATGATTTCTTTTGACTTTCTTTCGCGTAAAGGGGAAAATTCTTTCTTTTGCAACGATTGACAACCACGCGAAGTAGGATAAATGCCTGTTTTCTTGCATTTTCCGAAAAAACTCTCTATATTTGCCGCAACATTCCAAATCATTACGACTATGGATACACCAACAATGAAAAAGGTCATTGCCGACTACTTCAAGACGCAACCCGTGCTGAAAGCTTGGCTTTTCGGTTCGTTCGCCCGTGGCGAAGAACGACCACACAGTGATGTGGATATTCTTTTCGTGCCCGACCGGTCTGGCAAGCCGTTCACACTCTTGACCATGGGCGGCATGTATATGGACTTGAAGGAATTACTAGGACGCGAAGTAGATCTGATTGAAGATGGTTCACTGCGCCCATACATCGTTGATAATGTCAACCGGGATAAAATACTGATTTATGAGAGAAAGAGCGAGGGATAAAGGAAGGTTGCAAGACATTGTCGAATACTCGAACAATGTCACGATGCTCATTGAGGGACTCACACTTGATGAACTGGTCGCCGACAAACGCTCCTACTATTCAGTCATGAAGAATGTGGAGATTGTGGGAGAAGCAGCGTTCATGTTGACCCATGATTTCAAGAAAGCACATCCAGAGATTCCTTGGAAAACAGTTCAAGGAATGCGTCATGTATTGGTGCATGACTACGGAAATGTCGTTTCCGAGACTTTGTATGACACAGCAAAGAATGATATCCCTTTATTGCGCCAACAGGTTGAGAAATACCTCACAGAAACGGATTGGCCAGCCTGGGAGTCGGCAGAAACAATCTTTAAGGAAAGTGACGTCGCCACTTACCAAAGCATGATTAAACCTGCTCAAAGACTGAAAGCAAAAGGTTATGATTATGCCGAAATTGCCGAAATCACAGGTTTGACTCTTGACGAAATCGAAGAGTTGTAACAGAGAATAACTTGATGAACAAATACAAATCGCGCCCAAAGGTGGTTCCTTGCCACTTTTGGGCGCGAATATATATTGACTCAAGTTTCGCAAGTATTGCAACTTGCTCACTTGGCGGGAGTTAACGGTAGTTATTAGGAGTTATCGCTTCGCTCATGTAGTTAACGGACGTTACTATAGAGTGACAAAAGTACTCTGGACGGCTTCAACATTCGTCAGTTAACTCCTGTTATCTCCTGTTAACTCCATGAAATTAACTCCTTTATCGTACTTGTGAAACTTGAGTATATTGATATGGGTTATTGGTCCGAATCAGCGATTATAGACGACACGACCCTGACGGATGACGAGGCCTCGTTGAGCGTCGGTGCGGCGACCCGAAGGGTCATGGCTAACGCCCTGTGCATCAGTGGTCTGTGCGAGTTGCTCGATGCCGGTGCTCTCGCCCGCTACGGCGACGTTGTAACGGCGCGTGAAGGTGGAGCCTTCACTATCGGTCACAGTGAGCTGCAACGTCACGACTTCCGAAGTGGAACCGCCACGGACGGTGAGTTTTGAACCGTTGACAGAGGCGGTCACACCTGCGCCATCGGGCACACTGACGCTATACGACGGACTCTTGGTAAAGCCGGCAAAGTATTGAGCCACATCGACTTCGGCCTGACCTCCTGCCGTGAGCACGGAGTAAGGATGCGACATGAACTCGAGGTAATCCTCCAACAGCGTCCAGCCGTCCTGATCGGGGTCGTCGTTGTGATTGGCGACACTCGGATTGGTACCGGCGATGGACTCGAACCACGTCGGGATGCCGTCCTGGTCAGGGTCGAAGTCGGCAGGGCGATGTTCCTCGGGATAGTCCTCGAAGCCACCGCAGTCGGCCTCGTTGTCAATCTCGCCCTTGATGCCCGACTTACTGCCTACATAGGTGTAAGTGCCGTTGACGGTCTCGCGGACAATGCGTTTGTGGTGGTCGTCCTGGCAAGGCATGTAGGCACCGGAGTAACTGTTGACAATCTTGAAGGCGTCCTTGGCCGTGTGGATGGTGGCATAGGAGGGGAAGAGCGGTTCGGTGACCACATACGGATAGGAGGTCGGGATGTTACCTGTCGCATTGTAGGTATTGCCCTTGGCATCCTGCGTCAGGGAATGGTCCTTGTTCTCGCGGATGTTGCCATGAACGTAGGCTTGGTCCTTGCCGGCAGGGTTGATGGCATCCTCGAAGTCCTGGGTGAAGAGCACGGTCTTGCGAGTGTCGGGACCCATCTTGTAGTAGTTGCCGACGAAGTTGACGGCGTGGCAGTTGCCATCGGTGGTGCGGTTGTGCCAATTGTAAACCACGTTGTTGAAGATGTCGAGTCCGCCCACCGGGATATTGTTGGCATCCATGCCGCCGCCCATGCTCCAGTTACGACCTTCGCAGTTGGCCAGCAGGTTGTGGTGCCAAGAACCGATGCGGCCATCGATGGTGGCTGCATATCCGTGGTTGGTGCCGTCGGAGTAGTTCTTGTGACCCGTGATGCCCAATGCCTCGGCAATCATGCTGTATTGGAATGAGATATTCTGTGCGCCACGACCCGAAACGGTCTCGTCGGTGCCCCAGGCAGCGGTACAGTGATCGACAATCGAGTGGTCGGCACCCGACATACCCATCGCGTTGCCAGTGTTCTCACCATAGACACCCAGTCCGCGCTTGAAACGCATGTGGCGACAGATGACGTCGGAACCGATATTGATGTTGGACGACTTGATACAGATGCCCTTGCCGGGTGCCGTCTGGGCAGCGATGGTGGCGTAGGGTTGAACGAAATAGGCAGTAAAGCCGAGGTCAATCACACCCGACACGTCAAAGACGATGGTGCGTGGACCCTGCATATCGACCAAGCCATAGACCAACGAACCGGGTTCGTGGTCGTTGTTGAGGTTGGTGACGTGATAAACCACGCCGCCACGGCCGCCACGGGCAAATCGACCATAACCCTCAGCCTCGGGGAAAGCCAACTGGCGGGGTTGGAACGACCAGACGTTGCCCTTATAGACACGGC
>CACYQQ010000120.1 GCA_902776605.1 uncultured Bacteroidales bacterium
GTGGTAGAACCAGTTGGGGTTGGAACGCGCTGAGCAGAACCGATCAACTTTCCGTTGAGCTCAGGGATAACGAGACCGATAGCCTTAGCAGCACCAGTTGAGTTAGGAACGATGTTGCAAGCACCTGCACGTGAACGACGGAGGTCGCCCTTACGCTGAGGACCGTCAAGGATCATCTGGTCGCCAGTGTAAGCGTGGATGGTTGACATGATACCAGAAGCGATAGGAGCATAGTTGTTCAAAGCAGCTGCCATAGGAGCGAGACAGTTGGTTGTACAAGAAGCAGCAGAGATAACCTTATCAGCAGCGGTCAAGGTCTTGTGGTTTACATTGTAAACGATAGTAGGCAGATCGTTGCCAGCAGGAGCAGAGATAACGACCTTCTTTGCACCAGCCTGGAGGTGTGCAGAAGCCTTCTCCTTAGAAGTATAGAAACCAGTGCACTCGAGAACGACGTCAACATCGTTAGCAGCCCATGGGCAGTTCTGTGCCTCCTTCTCAGCAGAGATCTTGATCTCCTTACCATCAACGATGATAGAGTTCTCAGTAGCCTCTACAGTGTGCTTGCCCTCGCCGAACTTGCCAGCGAAACCACCCTGAGCGGTATCATACTTCAACAGGTGAGCCAACATCTTAGGGCTGGTCAAATCGTTGATAGCAACTACCTCATAACCTGGAGCCTCGAACATCTGACGGAATGCGAGGCGACCGATACGGCCGAAACCGTTAATAGCGACTTTAGTCATCTTTGTAAAATTTTAATTGTTATTATTCTAAACAATATAAATTGTTATTGATTGCCTTAAAAGCACTGCAAAGATATATAAAATATGTTATAGAACATTTTTTTGCCCTCAAATTGTTAGGCATTTGCTGTTATTTTTGTATGGAATGACAAATAGTGTTTGCAATTTAACGGCGGCAACCGTCGTTGGCAAACAAAATGCTTGAATCCCCGTACGAAAGGAATCGGAAGTCATGCTCCATGGCATAGCGATAGATTCGGTGCCAATTCTCGCCCTCCAAGCTATCGCCATCGACAAAAGCACTTACCAAGAGCAACAGGGTGCTCTGCGGCATGTGGAAATTGGTAATGACGGTATCAACCAACCGGAACTGGAAGCTTGGTGCAATCAGGATCTGTGTAGCGGTAACCAAATTGGATTGTCCCGTGGCATCCAGATAGTCGAGGATGACCTGAAGAGCCTCTATGGTAGAGAGAGTGTGCTCGCCCTCGTATGGTTCCCATTGGTGAACGATGAGTTCCTCGGCATGAGCCTCGGGATTCTTGTGCAACTTCTCTCCTATGTAATATAGGCTCTCCAACGTGCGGATGGAGGTGGTACCTGTAGCGACAAAACGGGGAGAACTGGGCGTGCGTTCGGACGAGAGCTGCTTCTTCTTGAAGTCGAGAATAGCTTGAATGACGCTGCGTGGCACCGAAATGAACTCCGTGTGCATGTCATGTCCCTCGATAGTGGTCGACTTGACGGGCTTGAAGGTACCTGCTCCCACATGGAGCGTCAGATACTGGAGATCGACCCCCTTCTGGCGAAGGGCAGACAGTTCCTTCTCGGTATAATGAAGACCTGCGGTTGGAGCAGCTACACTACCCTCGATGCGCGAATAGACGGTCTGATAGGTTTCCTTATCCTTCTCCTCGGTTGAACGATTCAAATAAGGAGGAATTGGCAATTCGCCAATAGCATCCAGAATTTGGGCGAAGGACACCTTGCGGGACTCCTCTCCTACGGTACTTCCCTCCCGATGGGGTGCATCCCAATAGAAACGGATCTTTTGCGATGCGCCCAGTTCGCCGGCTCGCTCGCAATACAAAGTAGTGGCATAGCCATCGGGCAAGGTGACATCCAACTGTAGTGCTCCCGACTTCCATTTCTTGGAGTTACCCACCAGACAGGTCCAGGTACACTCCTGCTCGGAAGCGAAGTTCTGCTGATAGTCCTTCGGCTCCTCTGGTTCCAAGCAGAAGACCTCGACCATGCCGCCCGTCTCCTTGTGGAAGTGCAGGCGTGCCTGGATTACCTTCGTATTGTTGAAGACGATCATGGAATGGGCTGGAATGAGTTCGGGCAAGTCGAAGAAATGTTTCTCCTCGATTTCTCCCTTGCGCCAGACGAGGAGTTTCGACTGGTCACGCTGCTGTAAGGGGTACTTGGCGATTCGCTCATCGGGCAAATCGTAGTTGTAATTTGCTATTAGAATATCTCTTGGATTGACCATATTTCTTGAATTTTTTAAAATGGATTGCAAAAATACATTTTTTTTTTCAATCTCGTAGTTTTTTCTCTCTAAAATTTTGTAATATGGCGTTTTTGCCGTAAATTTGCGCCCATATTTCACGTTTGCCATTCAAATATACATAATTATAATAAATATTTCTCTTTATGAAAAAGATTCGTGTAGCCATTGTTGGATATGGCAATATTGGCAAGTATGCGTTGGATGCAGTTGAGGCAGCTCCCGATTTCGAACTCGTAGGTATCGTTCGTCGTAAGGGTGCAGAAGACAAGCCAGCCGAGTTGAAGGACATCCCTGTCGTGAAGGATATTCAGGAACTGAAGGATGTCGATGTCGCCATTCTGGCAACACCTACACGAAGCGTTGAGGAATATGCAAAAAAGTGTCTGGCTTTGGGCATCAATACCGTGGACAGCTTCGACATTCACACTTCTATTATTGACCTGCGCCGTTCCCTTGACCCTATTGCCAAGGCGAACAAGGCTGTCAGCATCATATCGGCTGGCTGGGACCCAGGTTCGGATTCCATTGTACGCACCTTGATGGAGAGCCTTGCTCCTAAGGGCATCAGCTACACCAACTTCGGTCCTGGCCGTTCGATGGGTCACTCTGTATGCGTCCGTTCGAAAGAGGGTGTTAAGGATGCGCTCAGCATGACCATCCCGTTGGGTCAAGGCATTCATCGCCGTATGGTTTATGTTGAATTGGAAGATGGCTACAAGTTGGAGGATGTCACCAAAGCTATCAAGGCAGACCCCTACTTTGCCAACGATGAGACGCATGTCTTCCAAGTAGAGAGCGTCGATGCACTCAATGATGTCGGCCACGGCGTGAACCTCACTCGCAAGGGCGTGAGTGGCAAGACTCACAACCAGTTGTTCGAGTTCAACATGAAGATTAACAACCCTGCCCTCACGGCACAGGTACTGGTCAATGTGGCTCGCGCTTCGATGAAGCAGCAGCCAGGATGCTACACCATGATTGAGATTCCTGTCATCGACATGCTCTGTGGCGATCGCGAAGAGCTTATCCGTCACCTCGTATAAACGCTTAGCTCCTACGACATAATATGGCTGGTTTCTTTGGTTCTATTTCCACTACAAGTTGTGTTGCTGATGTCTATTATGGCACCGATTACAACAGCCATCTGGGCACCCGACGTGGTGGTATGGTGACGTACGATGCCGAACTGGGCTTCAAACGTGCCATACATAGCCTGGAGAACTCTTACTTCCGTACCAAGTTCGAGGAAGAGTTCCCGAAATTCAAGGGAAATAGCGGCATCGGTATCATCTCCGACACGGATGCTCAACCACAACTCTTTAATTCTCATCTGGGTCGCTTTGCCATCTGTACAGTAGCCAAGATAGTTAACATCGAGGAGATTGCCAATCAGTTGCTGAGCGAGGGCATGCACCTCACGGAGTTCTCGTCGGGCAAAATCAACCCCACGGAGCTGGTTGGTTGTCTCATTGTAAGGGGGAAGTCGTTCGTCGATGGCATCGAGAATGTCTTCCGTACGGTCAAGGGCTCTTGCTCTATGCTCCTCCTTACCGAGGATGGTATCATTGCGGCTCGCGACAGCTGGGGTCGCACCCCTATCGTCATTGGTAAGAAAGAGGGTGCCTATGGCATTGCCAGCGAGACAACCTCCTTTCCGAACCTCGGCTACGAGATTGAGAAGTTCTTAGGTCCGGGCGAGATTGTGCGCGTCACGGCCGACAAGATGGAGGTGCTCCGTCCTGCCAACCGCAAGATGCAGATCTGTTCGTTCCTCTGGGTCTATTACGGTTTCCCGACTTCCGACTACGAGAATCGCAACACGGAGGAGGTGCGCAACGCTATCGGCTTTGCCATGGGTAAGGCGGACAAGACGGAAGTGGATTGTGCATGTGGTATCCCTGACTCGGGCACGGGCATGGCTATCGGCTACGCACACGGTCACAATTGTCCCTTCATGCGCGCCGTGTCGAAATACACGCCTACATGGCCCCGTAGCTTCACCCCTCAACTCCAGGAGCAACGTAATCTGGTAGCCAAGATGAAGCTTATCCAGAACAAGGCAATCTTGAAGGACAAGAAAGTGCTCTTCTGCGATGACTCCATCGTGCGTGGCACTCAGTTGCGCGACAATACCGCGTGTCTCTATGAAGCGGGAGCCAAAGAGGTGCACATGCGCATTGCCTGTCCTCCCCTCATCTATGGTTGCCGTTTCATCAACTTCACCAGTTCGCGCTCGGACATGGAACTCATCACCCGTCGCATCATTGCGGAACTTGAAGGTGAGGCTGCAGCTCAAGACCCAGAACGTCTAAAAGTCTATGCTACAACCGATTCGCCCGAATATCAGAAGATGGTGCAAATCATTCAAGAACGCTTTGGTCTCACTTCTTTGAAGTTTACGAAGCTGGAAGACTTGATTGAAGCCATCGGGTTGGACAAATCACAAGTTTGTACGCATTGTTTCGACGGCTCTTCGGAATACACCCTTCACGAAGAAAACTTGGGGAACAAGTAAGTCAAAAGCGTCTCTACTCCAAACACACTTGTCCAATTAACAAGTGAAACTAAAAAGGATGCCCCACGATTCAGTTCGTGGGGCATAACATATATATAGAGGTTCTAGTGTGAGCTAATGAATTATACGAAGATGAGTTTGAGACGCTTGCCAGAATTTCTCATGGCTTCGTATTTCTCTTTATTCAACGTATAGTAAATATTGCGGCCAGTGTGTGGAAGCATATCCAAAACGCCTGAATCCAATACCTTGCGGGCGAAGTTACGACGATCGAAGACCTTGCCAAGCACCTCCTGATAGATAAGCTGAACCTGCGTCATTGAGAAACGTTCCGGCAGCAACTGGAAGGCAATTGGTTCGAAGCAAATATCCTCCTGCAAGCGATGGTAAGCTTTCTTGATAATCTCGTCGTGGTCAAATGCCAAGAAATGGAATCCCTTAGGCATGTGGTTGATGACATCCAAGACCTCGTGGAAAGGCAACCACTGAGCGGCCATGGCGTCGTCTCCACCCTTGACAGGACCTGGAGTAACCAAAGCATAATAAGCATCGCTGATGACAACACCTCGTGGATCTCGACCAGGAGTACTGAAAGCGCCCAACTCGGTCATATAGCGTACCGTGCAACCAGTCTCTTCAACCAATTCACGACGAGCACAATCCAACAGGCTTTCATTCTCCTCTCTAATCACAAATCCGTCTTCATCAGTTTCAGTCTTAATCTTAACAAAACCTCCAGGAAGCGACATTTTGCCCTGGAATGGTTCAATTCCTCTTTCAATCAGAAGAATCTTCAGAATACCCTCTTTCACATCGTAACCAAAAATCACACAATCAGTAGCTACGGCAGGGCGAGGATAGTTATATCCGTATTTCGGTTTCATAGAAAATTATTAAAACAACGTGTTCTAAAGTAAACAATATCAATCCCAAATTCCTCGTTCTTAGAACGCAAAATCAATGCGAATATACGGCTTTCTTTTAAACGACAAACATTTTTAAGCAATTTTAACACTTAATCATCCGAAAATAAAATAAAAATGCCTATTTTTGCACAAATATTGAACAATTTAACTCTCTAAACAGTTATTATTTTCTATGGCAACAGTAGATGACAAGAAGATTATTTTCTCGATGGTTGGTGTAAACCATACCATTCAACAGACACAGAAACAGGTACTGAAAAATATCTACCTCTCCTTCTTCTATGGAGCTAAGATTGGCATCATCGGTTTGAATGGTGCCGGTAAATCTACGCTCATGAAAATCATCGCAGGCCTTATCCAGCCCTCTCAAGGCGAAGTTGTCTGGAGCCCTGGCTACAGTGTCGGATATCTGGAGCAAGACCCGAAACTGGACGAAACCAAGACGGTCAAGGAAAACGTCATGGAGGGCGTTCAGCACATTTATGACGCATTGGCTGAATATGAAGAGGTCAACATGAAGTTTGCGGAACCTGAATATCTGGAAGACCCCGACAAGATGGAGCAACTCATGAACCGCCAAGCTCAATTGCAAGACATCATTGATAGCACCGATGCCTGGAACATCGATTCAAAACTGGAGCGTGCTATGGCTGCCCTGCATTGTCCCGACCCAGGAAGTGCCATCACTCATCTTTCGGGCGGTGAACGTCGTCGTGTCGCTTTGTGTCGTTTGCTCCTCTCCCAACCGGATGTGTTGTTACTGGACGAACCTACCAACCACTTGGATGCCGAGAGTATTGATTGGTTGGAGCAGCACCTCCAGCAATATGAGGGCACAGTCATCGCCGTGACGCACGACCGATACTTCCTGGACGATGTGTCGGAATGGATTCTCGAACTTGACCGCGGTGAAGGTATTCCGTGGAAGGGCAACTACTCCAGCTGGTTGGAACAGAAGACCTTGCGTATGGCACAAGAGGAAAAGCAGGCTTCGAAGCGCCGCAAGACCCTGGAACGCGAGTTGGAGTGGGTGCGCATGGCTCCTAAGGCTCGTCAAGCCAAGGGTAAGGCACGTCTCAACAGCTATGACAAGATGCTCAACGAGGAACAGCGCGAGCGTGAAGAGAAGCTCGAAATCTTTATCCCAAATGGTCCAAGATTGGGCAACAAGGTCATCGAAGCCATCCATGTGCAGAAGGCTTTTGGCGACCGAGTGTTGATGAAGGATCTCAACTTCGTCCTGCCTCCTAACGGCATCGTAGGCATCATAGGTCCTAATGGTGCGGGTAAGACCACCCTCTTCCGCATGATCATGGGCTTGGAGAAACAGGATGCCGGTGAATTTAACATGGGCGAGACCGTCAAGTTGGCTTACGTTGACCAGCAACACAAAGACATTGAACCCAACAAATCCATCTTCGAGGTAGTAAGTGGAGGCAATGAACTGATGCGCATGGGCGGTCGTGACGTAAATGTTCGCGCGTACCTGTCACGCTTCAACTTCAATGGTGCGGACCAAGGCAAACTCTGTGGTGTACTTTCGGGCGGTGAACGTAACCGACTCCATCTGGCCATGGCACTCAAGGAGGAGGGTAACGTACTTCTGCTCGACGAACCTACCAACGACATCGACGTCAACACGCTCCGCGCATTGGAAGAAGGTTTGGAGCAATTTGCAGGTTGTGCCGTCGTCATCAGCCACGACCGTTGGTTCCTGGATCGTATCTGTACCCACATCTTGGCTTTTGAGGGCGATGGCGAAGTCTTCTTCTTTGAAGGTTCCTATACCGATTATGAAATCAACAAGGCCAAGCGCCTCGGCATCGAAGAACCGAAACGTGCCCGCTATCGCAAGTTAATGGATTAAGTGATGAACGGGTGACATCGGAGAGTGTTGTCGATGACTGCCGTTGGCAACTCTCTCTTAAATAAAAAAAGAAAGGTCTGAAACTCCAAAGAGTTCAGACCTTAATTATTTATGTAGCCAAGAATTACTTGTTCAAAGCCTGGCTAACTGCAACGGCAACGGCTACGGTGCAACCTACCATTGGGTTGTTGCCCATACCCATGAAGCCCATCATCTCTACGTGAGCAGGAACTGAAGATGAACCTGCGAACTGAGCAGATGAGTGCATACGACCCATGGTGTCTGTCATGCCGTATGATGCAGGACCTGCTGCCATGTTGTCTGGGTGAAGGGTACGACCTGTACCGCCACCAGAAGCAACTGAGAAGTATGGCTTGCCAGCACGGGTACGCTCCTTGAAGTAGGTACCTGCTACTGGGTGCTGGAAACGAGTTGGGTTGGTAGAGTTACCTGTGATAGAGACGTCAACGTCCTCCTTCCACATGATA
>CACYQQ010000121.1 GCA_902776605.1 uncultured Bacteroidales bacterium
TGGATACCTACATCGCAGGTAACAACCCACAAGAGGAAGAGTTGCTTTCGGAAACCGACCTATACAATGAGTGCGTCATGCTCTCCCTCCGCACGGCACAAGGCATCAACGTTCAGGAGTTCTCACGCAAATATCCTGAACTCTATCGGAAACAATTTCTCCCGGAAGCCCAAAGACTGTTATCCCTCGGAGACTTGGTTTCCTATACCAACCGAGGTGAGACCTATTACAAGCTATCGGAAGAGGCTCTTCCACTTGGTGATTATGTCATCCGTCATCTAATCGTATAATATCCATGTCACATTTCTTTGAGCTCATACAAGTGGCTCTCGGACATCGAACCAAGCTATCGACCACCCCTTCCCCAAAGGAGTGGGAAGAGATATACCAGTCAGGCATCAACCACACCCTGACTGGCATCCTGTATAGCGGCATAGAGCGTCTGCCCAAAGAGCAACAACCCGACCTCTCGCTCTTGTGGCTTTGGAATGACGATACGAAGAAGATTGAAGAGGACAATACCCAACATCGGAAAAGAGCTTCCCAATTGCTCAACAAACTCCTGAGAGATGGATACAAGGCGGTGATTTTCAAAGGGCCAAGCCTATATCCTTATTATCCCGACACTCTGAAGGACCGACGTACACCCGGAGACATTGATGTATGGATTGTATCGGCAACAAAGGATGGAAGAACCATCCCTGTTTCCTTACGCCAGATTATTGAATATGCACAAAAGACCTTGCCCGACCGTTTTCTGTGCTATGTGCATTACGACTTCGACGTATTCTCGGATGTTCCCGTAGAGTTGCACCTACGCCCCTCCTTCCTTTGCATTCCCCTTTATAACCATCGATTGCAAAAATGGTTTCGTAGCGTAGCACATGAGGTGAAGTACGAAGACACGCAAATCCAGACAGATGCCTACTGCATCCTCCTTCTCCTGCATATCTACAAACATCTGTTTGAAACGGGAATTGGATTGCGTCAGTTGTTAGACTTTTATATTGTACTCGAATACTACAAAACAAACGATCACAAGGATTTGGACAAAGCGCTCCTTTCCTATTTAGGGCTCTCCCAGTTCTATCAAGACTTACGCTACGTCATGAGCGTAGTTTTTAACGGAGAAGAACCAACTCCTACCGCTAACGAACGAGGACAATTCCTCTTGGACGAAATAATGAATGCGGGAAACTTCGGGCATCACGACCAGCGCATCAAGCAAACGACGGGCAAAACAAGTTTTGCCATCGAAAAACTAAAGCATAATTTCCGATTGTTGCGCCAGTATCCTTCCGAAGTGCTTTGGGAACCCTTCTTCCGCATCTATCATTGGATGTGGAGAGCCTTCCGTTTGTGGCGTTTTGAATAAATCTTTCTCGGAACTACTCCAATCTTTTCTCCTATATACAATAAAAGGGGAAGTTCATTCTCCCCCCCCCTTAGCTCGCTTAGAGGATAATCCTCTTGAAACGGCGTGCAAATCCTAACTTGAGAATTACGTAATTTTCATCGTACTTCTTATGCACGATATCTTTTGCATGTGCATAACCGACAGACAATCGGACATCAATCTTGGTATTCATACGCAACATGATACCTGGTTGAACCTCGTACATCGTATAAGAAGAATAGCGATTATCCGTATGACGCGAACGGGTCAAATCACCCCAAAGCAAACCTCCACGGCCCTCTATAAACAAAGAAGCGCGATAGAAGTTCCAACGAAACTGGAGGTCGCCCAATACAGGGATAACATCTCCACGTTTATATCCGGGACCTCTACCGAAGTCATGCATCAAACCCGTAGAAAAACCAGTAGATATAACGTTCGTGATATTGTAAGCCATAGTGAGATCAAAGCCCAAGCTTTGATCGTAAGTATCAGATTTCGTGAAGTGTGTAGTGGTAAGATTACCGTCTAATCGATACTCCCACAATCTCCCAATGCCTTCTCCTCGATAATCCTGTGCCCAGAGCGTTGTAACAGCACCCAGGAACAATAATGATATTAAAGTTAGTATACTTTTCATATAGACAAAACCGTCATGTGTATCCCAAAATTTTGGCAAATATAATTAAAATATTCAAATGTTCGTCGAATAAAGCCCAATAATGACCGTTTAAGTATCTTTTTTACGTGTTTCTCCCCCGAAATCATTATTAGACATTACATTTTCAACAATTATCGAACAAAATGCCATCTCTCGACTTTTCTCCTACATCAGTTTGAAAGCAACCTGCAATAACGTCATTGTTCGGATTCAGACGACACATACCTTATAATAGGACACCGTATCGAAGCCACACACCTGACTGAGAGCCGCATCTACCTTCACGGCAATAATCCGTCGTTGTTTCCCCTCCACATAAAGAAGAGAATTCCTTTGCGGAACATCCTCCTTTCGCAAAGCAAAGAGGAAGACATCAAAGGGGTCTTCCTGGTCGTATTGTTCCGTATCGGATGGTTCGTATATGTTCCAGATACAATCCATTGGCAAATACGTGACATTACTGGATATTGAGTTCACGCAAACGTTTTCTCATCCCTGGAATCCATCTATAGTAGCGCTTGATGACGGCATCTGGAGTACCGCTGATCCATTCGTAGTTATTGCGCAAATCATAACTGATGTCGTTGATGCTCTCGCGTTGGATGCCGTCATAGTCGCTAAAGAAAGGGCGATCGGTCTCGATATCGTAGAAGCGGTTCCACACCAAAGTGGTATCACGGCTATCCGACACCTTAACATCGCGCAAGCCATCACGGTTGACGTAGTGAAGCACTTTCTTGTGACGGATGGCATTCTTCTCCAACCAATGCACACCTGCTGTGACCGACTCCAAGACGCGTTTGCTTGGCTCCTGGATATCCATCAACAAAGAGAGGATGCGAACCGTCTCGCCACAACCCGTCAAGGCAGGCACTTCGAAGCCACGCGCCTTCATCGGTTGCAAAGTCTCCTGATGATATTGTTGTGCCCATACGGTGAGTTGGTCGCCTCGCTTCACCTGGCAATCCAAGATACAGAGCACACCTTTGTAGAAAGCGGCCATACTACGGGCACGGAGGCTCTCGTCCAGATTCAGGAGGTTGTAAGGAGGCTTATTCTCGTAGATATTCTTCAACAATTGCATGACGTTGATCATGGCATCACCGTTGAAGGTGATATACTCAGCATAGGCAGCCACTTCCTGATCTAACACGCCCGTTTTGGCAGGCCAACACAAAGGCCAACCGCCATTCTGGTATTGCATATTGAGCAGATATTCGATGCCACGCAAAGCAGCCTCCTGATAACGGGTATCACCTGTCTTCTGAAAAACCTTGGTGAGATAGAAAATCTCCAACGTAGTAGCACCATCCTGAATGGTACCACCTGCCTCATTATCACGAATAGCCTTACGGAATCCGGCACGGCGTTCAGCATCCTCCTCGGAGAGGACCGACAACTCCCAATGCTGATCCAAAGGCCAACCGCCGTTGGGGAACTGATATGCCAATATGGTATCTGCTATCGGACAGATGCTTGCCTCTGGCAGACGGGAATAATCCTCGACCTTGGTAAGTTGCTTGAAACTGACAATTTTGCTATTTCGACCACTCTGGGCAAACGCAGCAATTACGAAGAAAAGAGATAATAATGTTATAACGTATTTTCGAAACATATCAATCTTTTGTACTCGTTTAGAATAAGCTAAAAATGACTTCATTTGGGTTGCAAAGATACACGTTTTTCGTCAGTTCTCCAAATAAAAATAGTATTTTAGGCCCAATTCAGACAATTTTTGACAATAATTATTGTTTTGTACAATTGGTTTAACTATATTTGCAAAAAAAGTACAACACACTATGACCATCAACGAATATCAAGAAGGTGCGCTCCGTACCGCCATCTACCCAGAATCGCGTCGCATCATCTATCCTACTCTCGGCTTGACGGGCGAAGCCGGCGAAGTGGCCGACAAAGTGAAGAAAGTGATTCGCGACAACAACGATGAGTTCACCGACGAACGCAAACAACAGATAGCTTTGGAATTGGGCGACGTGATGTGGTATGCCGCTACGTTGGCTCACGACCTGGGTTATTCACTCGACGAGATTTGCCAAATGAACCTCGACAAACTCGCATCCCGTATGCAACGCAACAAACTTCATGGATCAGGCGACGAAAGATAAAGTCAACTCCCTCCTTGCTTCTCACAACCGACTCGTAGTAACCGCGCCGCCAGGTGCGGGCAAATCGACGTTGCTCCCCCTCTCCCTATTGCAAGGCATCGAACAAGGCACCCTTCCCTCGGGAAAGATTCTCTTGCTCGAACCTCGTCGTTTGGCGGCCCGTCAAATAGCCGAACGCATGGCCGAACTGCTGGGAGAACAAGTTGGACGTACCGTGGGTTATCGCATCCGATTTGAGAACAAAACTTCGTCCCAAACGTGCATCGAAGTGCTTACTGAGGGCATCCTTACCCGTATGTTGGTCGACGACCCGACGTTGGATGGCATCTCGATGGTGCTATTCGACGAGTTTCACGAACGCAACATCCATACAGACGTAGCCTTAGCCTTGACTCGCGAAGCACAACGCATCGTCCGCCCCGACCTCCGCATCGTGCTCATGTCAGCCACCATCGACACCACGGCACTATGCCAAGCACTGGATGCTCCTTTGGTCGAAAGCACAGGTCGGATGTACCCCGTCGAGGTGCAACGTTCGGACGAAGAACTGGTGCCTCTCATTCGTCGCGTTCATCGCGAACTGGAGGGCGACATCCTTGTCTTCCTGCCAGGAGAAGCCGACATCCGACGCACGCAAGAGGCATTGGCCGACACCTTGGCCCCTACACATGTCTATCCCCTCTACGGCATGCTCCCCTTCCAAGAACAACGGGCAGCCATTGCCCCCAGCCGCGAAGGAGAACGCAAAGTTGTCTTGGCCACTCCCATTGCCGAAACATCACTCACCATACAAGGTGTACGCGTGGTGATAGATACAGGTTTGTGCCGCAAGATGGTTTTCAACACACAGAACGGATTGAGCCACTTGGAGACGGTGCAGATAAGCCTCGACATGGCCATCCAGCGTATGGGTCGAGCTGGACGTGTGGCTCCTGGTACTTGTATCCGCCTTTGGAGTTTGGCCGACGAACATCGCATGGCACCATGTCGCGTGCCCGAATTGCTCGATGCCGACCTCGCTCCCATCGTGCTCAGCGCAGCAGCATGGGGCGAAGCAGACCTCCTCCGTCTGCCCTGGCTTACCCCTCCTCCATCGGCACATATCGCCCAAGCCAAACAACTGCTCCAATGGTTAGGAGCATTGGACGAAAACGGACGTATCACGCCCCATGGCAAGCATTTGGCCCTGTTGCCCTGTCACCCTCGCATCGCACAGATGTTATTGTTGTGCCGGACTTCCGAGCAACGTCAGCTGGCTTGTGACCTGGCGGCTATCCTCGAAGAGAAAGACCCTTTGGGTGCTCCCCTAAATGATGCTGACATCCGTTCGCGCTTGGCAGTATCAAACCATCGTATCCGCCAGATATCGCAACAATACCAGCATATCCTGCAACACCTCGATGCATCGGTTATGGACCATCCGGATGCTCCTGCGCCCAAACACATCGATGCTGGCACTTTGTTGGCATACGCCTATCCCGAACGTATAGCCAAAGCCGAACAAAATGGGTGCGGACGTTTCCGTATGGCCAATGGAGAGCCGGCATTTGTGGAGACGCAGGATGACTTGGCCGCTTACGATTGGATTGCCATCGCCAGTCTCAATTCACACGCAGGAGGTGGACGTATCTTCCTGGCGGCACCCCTCTCGTTGGCCGACATCGACCCGCTCCTGCATCGGCACGAACGTGTCTTGTGGGATGCCAAGCGAGGCTCTATAGTTGCCCAAGCGGAATATCGCATCGGTACACTTGTTGTCCGCGACGAACCGCTCCGCAATGCCGATACGGCTCAACTCATTGCCCAAGCGGCGCAACGTGAGGGACGATCGATGCTCGACTTCAACGACGAGGTGCAGAACCTGCAACTGCGCGTCGCTACGGTGGCTGAATGGCACCCCGAATTGGAGTTGCCCGACTTGAGCACCGACGTCGTCTTGCAATCGGCACCCGAGTGGCTTCCTCTCTATATTGGCAAAGCTACCACCGTAGCCGAACTCAAGAAGATTGACCTCTGCACCGCCCTGTGGGGATTGCTCTCGTACGAACAGCAACAAGTAGTCGATAGATTGGCTCCGACGCACATCGTTGTTCCTTCGGGTAGCCGAATCCGCCTCGAATACCGCCAGGGTGCCGACCATCCGATCCTCCGCGTCCGACTCCAAGAATGCTTCGGCCTTACCGATACCCCTCGTGTGGACGACGGTAAACGCCCTATCCTCATGGAGCTGCTCTCACCAGGCTTCAAGCCCGTGCAACTTACCCAAGACCTGCGCAGTTTCTGGAACGACACCTATTTTGAGGTACGCAAGGAACTTCGTCGGCGTTATCCCAAGCACGCTTGGCCAGACAATCCGCTGGAGTCGGAAGCCGTTCGGGGAGTGAAGCGCAAGGCATAGGTCATAAAAGTGTATTTTTCTACGATTTTGCCTCTAAGGATAGTTTTTATCCAATACGGATACCATAGGCTCATAGTACCCTCATAATACCCTCATAATAGGACGACAAAAAGATGGATTTTCTAATTGTAGCGTCTTTCTGTAGATAAAAACTCTGCTCAACACACAATCATCCCTCCATCGTGAACAAAACGAACACGCTGGAGGGATGATTGTCATTATCGTCGGAGAAACAGCCCCTTACTTCTGCACAAAGAAACTATCGTACATGCGCACTTGTTGCTCCATCTTCTTGACGCTTGGGAAACCACATATCATGGCAACATCGACATCCGATTCCTTGGGGAACATCTGCTTGTAGCGTCGCATGTACGACACCCTCTGCACAAGGACGAACTCCTGATAGGTCAGGTGATAAACCAATCGAACGAATCGATCCAAGCCTGTACGCGACAGGTTCAGGTGTTGGCTCACACTATAACGGCTCATGCCGGGTTGCAGATAGCAGGCACGTTCACGCATCAAGACATGGAACTCGTCGCGCAAATTGAGTGTGCGGTAACTATCGGCCTCCTCGTCGGCAAAATCCTTATGGCCACCATCGCGCATCAATTCTCGCACATGCACAGGCATATCCTCGAAATAGGGACGTCGATGTGGCAGATGCAGGAAGATGCACGGCTTCTTGATTTGCATCGCCATATACCCCATCAAGGCATAAGCAAGCGCCTTGACGCTATACAGAGAACAGAAATAAATCCAGTTATCGTCGTTTGCCCAATCGCCTAACTTCCAACGGCAAAGGGTGCAGATGGCCAAGCAAAAATAAAGCAGGATGAGGACATGTAACGGCTTGATAGGTCCACGCTTGAAGAGGAAACGGAACAAGACACGTGGAGAGAAGTCAGTCACGATAGCCACATAAATCAGATATACCGTACATACCAGCACGAAGAAGGTCATGGAGATACGATACACATCGCCTGTCATCAAGCGGAAAAGGTTGAACGAACGGATATCGCTCGTCGAGAGATGGGGTGGCAACGTGCGGTCATGCTCCAAGTACTCAATCACCGAATCGAAGCCGATGACACAACATCCGAAGAGCATCAGGAAGCCCGTCATACCAGGCAAGAGGTGCAGCAACAGGATAGGCTTGTCGTATCGCTGCCTCAAGGTGGACAACGACCAAGCGATGAACATGAACACCAATTGCAACGGAGGAGCCACGAAACCCAATCCCAAGTGTGTGGAGATGACCGCCCACGAGTCGGAATAAGGCGAGCAGGCAATGGCATCGAGCAACATGTACACGCCCGAAAGGAGCATGAACCACCCTAACAGACGCTCCGTGAGAGTCTTGTCCGACCTTGTCCAGATGAATGCCGTACTTATCAAGCAGATGAATGCCGGCAGGAAGAAGATGATGATAGACATAGATTATAAGGT
>CACYQQ010000122.1 GCA_902776605.1 uncultured Bacteroidales bacterium
GCACAGATGACGATTGGGATTGAGGAGTGTAAAGGGTAAAGAGTAAAGAGTAAAGAGTAAGGAGTAAAGGGTAAAGTAGAATGAACAGGAGGACCAGTTTCCTCCGAGAATTCTGAACACTCTAATTACTCCGAATACTCTGAGTATTCCGATTACTCCGAAATAACCGTCAATAAAAAGAATAGAGCAAAGAGTCGTGCTACATGCATCTCTCTTTGCTCTAATTTTGTAAATTGGCCTTCACAGGGGCTTAGAAAAGGTCAATCTTCGCCCAACAACCTCTTGGCCAATTCCTTGTCCCCCCTTTCCAGCGCGCGGCGGACCTCACTGCTGGAATAATGGAGACCCGAACCGTCGTCAAAAACAGGTTCCTGGATAACCTCCATGCCACATTCCTGACCGTAGCGGACATAGTCGTCGAAGCCCTCCGAACGGTTGCGCCCGAAACGATGGTCGTAGCCGATGATGAGGAGGCGGACATGACATTGGCGAGCCAGGATGTCCTGAATGAACTGCCGTGCCGTGAGTAGGCGAACCTCCTCGGTAAAAGTGAGTAGGAAACAGGCGTCGATGCCCGTGGCCGCCAACTTGTCGAGGCGTTGTAGCAGAGTATCAATGAGTTGCAAGTGATAATCGGGCTCAACGAGTTGGCGCGGATGATTGCGAAAAGTAACCACCGCCGACTTCAAACCCCGTTTCAGCGCCTCCTGCCGCAGATGTTGGAGCAAGAACTGGTGTCCACGATGAACCCCATCGAAGAATCCGATGCAGACGGCAAAATCATTGGGTATATTCTGGAAATCCTCGTAAATAATCATTTTTATAGCAAAATATTTGCGAAATTCAGAAACAATTATTATCTTTGCGCTCGGAATTTGAAAAGAGTAAGAAAATTACTACAAATTCCGGCCAATAATCGGTCCTATAGCTCAGTTGGTTAGAGCAGCGGACTCATAATCCGTTGGTCCTAGGTTCAAGCCCTAGTGGGACCACTTTTATACTGGTTTGAAAATTTTCCGTTTGAAGGGAGCAAGACGAAGAGAGTTCGGCTTGCTCCCGTACTTTATTGTTCCAATCGGACCCAGACAAAAGCTGGCAAGCATTGGACCCGATTGAAAGAAGTTGCAAAGATAACCGAACTTTTGATAAATCCAAAATTTTTATTCCAAAATTTGTATAGTTGCCAAAATATATGTACCTTTGTGCCCAAATTAAAGCGGTAACAACCAAAACTATAGCATCGACTCATGATAGAAGCCCACAACATACACAAGTCGTTCGGCACGCTCGAAGTGCTGAAAGGCATCGACTTGACCATCCAACGGGGTGAAGTGGTGGCCATCGTGGGTAAGTCTGGTGCTGGCAAGACCACGCTGCTCCAGATATTGGGAACATTGGAGGCTCCTACCCCCATGCCCGAGAAACCGGCACAGCTGCTCTTCGACGGCCAGGAGGTGCTACAGTTGAAGGACAAGGCGTTGTCGGCCTTCCGCAACAAGCACATCGGCTTCGTCTTCCAGTTCCACCAGCTGTTGCCGGAGTTCACGGCATTGGAAAATGTCATCATGCCCGCCCTCATAGCCGGCATCCCGAACTCGAAGGCGCGATGTAGGGGCTTGGAATTGCTCGATTACTTGGGTCTAAAGGAACGCATCGGGCACAAGCCCAACGAACTGTCGGGCGGTGAGAAACAACGCGTAGCCGTGGCGCGCGCCTTAATGAACCAACCGGACGTCATCTTTGCCGACGAACCATCGGGCTCGCTCGACAGCCAGAACAAGCAGGAGTTGCACCAACTCTTCTTCGACCTGCGTAAGGAGTTCAACCAGACCTTCGTCATCGTCACTCACGACGAGAGTCTCGCCCAGATGTCCGACCGCGTGATACATATCGCCGATGGCGTTATTACAAAATAATATATTGACTATAGTCACTGATACTATAGAGTCTATAGAACCAACATAAAACCGAAATAAAACAACAACTATGATAAGTCAACAACTTTACATCTACAACACGCTATCGCGTATCAAGCAGCCATTCAAGTCGATTGTTCCAGAACGTGTAGGCATGTACGTCTGCGGTCCTACCGTCTATGGTGACGGTCACCTGGGACATGCCCGTCCCGCCATCACTTTCGATGTGCTCTACCGTTACCTCACCCACATCGGATATAAGGTACGTTATTGCCGCAACATCACCGACGTAGGCCACCTGGAGCACGATGCCGACGAGGGTGAAGACAAGATTGCCAAGAAGGCCCGTCTGGAACAGAAGGAGCCTATGGAGGTGGTTCAATACTACCTGAACCGCTATCACAAGGCCATGGATGCGCTCAACGTGTTGCCACCATCCATCGAACCTCACGCCAGCGGCCACATCATCGAACAGATAGCTTACGTTCAGAAGATCCTCGATGCCGGCTATGCTTACGTCAGCGAGGGCAGCGTTTATTTCGACGTCAAGAAATATGCCGAGAAGTTCAACTACGGCATCCTGTCGGGCCGCAATGTCAATGAATTGATCGATACTACCCGCGAACTGGACGGCCAGAGCGAGAAACACAATGCCTGCGACTTCGCCCTCTGGAAGAAAGCCGCTCCCGAGCACATCATGCATTGGCCATCGCCATGGAGTGAGGGCTTCCCCGGTTGGCACCTGGAGTGCTCGACCATGAGCGAAAAGTATCTGGGCGAGGAGTTTGACATCCACGGCGGCGGTCTGGACCTGCTCTTCCCTCACCACGAGTGCGAGATTGCCCAAAGTTGCGCCGCCAAGGGTCATCCAACGGTCCACTATTGGATGCACAACAACATGATTACCATCGACGGCAAGAAGATGGGTAAGTCGTATGGCAACTTCATCACCCTCGACGAGTTCTTCACCGGCTCGCATCCCAAGTTGCAACAGGCCTACAGCCCAATGACCATCCGTTTCTTCATCCTCATGGCGCACTACCGCTCGACTGTTGACTTCAGCAACGAGGCGTTGCAGAGTGCCGAGAAGGGTCTAAAGCGCATGATGGAGGGATATGCATCCGTCGCTCGCATGAAGGCATCAGCCACCAGCGATGCCACCGCCCAGTCGCTCCAGACTGTCAAGGCATTGGAAGAGAAGATGTACGAGGCCATGAACGACGACCTCACTACCCCAATCGTCATCTCCAACCTCTACGAACTGGTTACGTTGGTCAACAAGGTCATCGACGGACAGGCACAGTTGGATGCCGAGGGCATTGAGTATGTCAAGAAAGTGTTCGGTACTTTCCTCTTCGACATCCTCGGCATGAAGGACGAGAGTGGTGCCGGTGCCAGCGACGACAAGTCAGCCGCCTACAAGGGTGCCGTTGACCTCCTCCTGGAAGTTCGTTCGCAGGCCAAGAACAACAAGGATTGGGCCACTTCCGACCTCATCCGCAACAAGTTAGCCGCTCTGGGCTTCCAGGTAAAGGACACCAAAGACGGTGCAACCTGGACCCTCTGATAAGAGCTTCCTCCCATACAGAATGGCATCTCTCCAACAGCGAGAGGTGCCATTATTTTTTGCCAAATAAGTACAGAAAGGGGAATAAAAAGGTACTTATTGTCAAAAATCGGGCATTAAAGTGCTGTTTTATTGCCAATTACTTGCTTGCTACAAATAAAAGCATTATTTTTGCCGTGGTACAAGTATAAATATAAAAAGGAGTTAATAGTAGTTACTGGAAGTTATCGCTCCGCTCAAGGAGTTAATGGATAATACTTACCATTCAGAAAGACAACGTTAATACCTAATCTTAACAGTTACAGCATAATATGAAAAACAGCATCCTCACCACCTTTAGCAAGAGCGTCCTATCGCTTTGCTTGCTTGGAGCCGTCTCCTTCTCGGCCTGTCAACCAGGAGAGAGCACAGCAACTGTCACCTCGCCGCAGGACGAAGGCGAAGCCGTCTATCCCACCTCACAGATCTTGGCAAGTCCCAAGACAACCACCATCGAAGGCGGGCACTACAAGTTCGTCAAAATAGACTTTACCAGTTTCAACCTCTATCTGTCGGACGACTTCCTGGCCATCAACGAAAACGAAGTCGTTGCCAACCTACCTATCGTCGATAAGCAGTTCTCCTACTCCTTGTCGATAGACCGCATCAAGGCGGCACGACTGAGAGCCGTAAAAGCCGACGGCACAGTGACCGACTATTTCATGGACTTCTTCCTCGTGCCAGGAGACACAGTCGATGTAGAGATACGCGAACCCCTGTTGGGTCAATCCAAGAACTATCACGTGGCGCGATATAGCCAACGCAACAAAATCAGCATAGAACACTTCGCTTGGGTGCTGCGCAATAGCTTGAAATGGACTTCACCGAACTATCCGAAAGTGGAAGGCAAATGTTGGGACTACCCACAAAACGACACCTACGACAATGCTACCGAGCGTTACCAGGTGCGCCAAGTCTATTTCAACCCCGACGAGACCGTCGTACGCCTCATCTCGCTCGACTTCTTCTCCGAACCAGTCGTATCGAGCAACTGCTACCTGGTGGACGAAAAGGGCAACATGTACACCTTCAAACGCGTTGTGTATGGCAACATCGACAATGACTTCGGTCCCGAGGCAAGTGTCTTTGGTGCCTATTATGCCTTTGAACCCCTCCCCGAGGGCACAGAGCGCTTTAATTTCTACATGGGTGACAAGTCTATGACCGCCGTCATGAACATCCACGAGCGCACGCCAGAGAAGAAGATGGCATCCAACTTCCACCTCGAAGTGAATGTGGCTCCAGGCGTATGGGACAAAGGGTACATGATCTACTTCGGCGACCTGTTCGAGACCCGTTACAAAGGCCAGGAACTGGAAGTCAAGGACGGAAAATGCCATTACGACCTCTATGTCGATAAGCCGAAATGGATGACCCTGAAAGGCTATAAGGAAGATGGTCCCATCGAGCATTCAAACATCTCCGTACCCGTCATCCCGGGCGAACGCGCCGAAGTGAGAGTGATGAACGGTTCCTACTACTATAGTGGTTCGACCTTCTACCAGCAATATTGCCAAGCCGACTATCTGGACGAGAATGTGCGCCGCTACAACAACAAGCCGATGGCCGACTCGCTCTATATGGACTATCTACGTAAGCACGCCAACGAGGAGGGTTGCATCCTCTTCTACCAAATCCATTACCTCGTTCCTCAAGATTCCCTTCGCAAATACATGCCAGAATCTATCAAGGAGGGCCGACTCAAACCTATACTTAGTCTGTATAAGTAAACCAAACGTTCCGCAAGTGATGACTTGCGGAACGTTTTTTTTACAGGAAGTGACAAGGAAGTGACAGAGAATTGAAAGGGTCCTCGCAGCGAACAGAACAATTGATAATTGTTCAGCGAGAAGACGAGGCTTTAGCCGAGGGGCAAAGTGACAAAGACATTTGTTGGGAGACTACATCAATATATAGTCATCCTCAGTCATTTAAGGAAGTGACAAGGACACTTGTTGAGCAACATCAACTATCGTCCTTGTCACTTCTTTGTCACTTCCCTGTCACTTCCCTTAATTTCCTTTTTAGATATAATAATTTGTCTCAATCAACCCAGCACGCAGTGCATAGCGCGTGGCCTCATAGACATTATTGACCTCCAGTTTGCGGAAGATGTTCTTCTTGTGCGTCACGATAGTGTGCGTCGATGAGATACGGATAGCAGCAATCTCTTTGACCGACTTGCCCAATGCGATGAGGCGCAGAATCTCGGTCTCCGTCTGCGTGAGGTGGTTATTATCCTCCTCCATACGGCGGTTCAAGAGGCGGTTGCTCACCTGGTGGCAGAGGTAACGTTCGGCATGCAGCACACACTTCAGGGCGGTGCGAATCTCCTCTACCGAGTTCTCTTTGAGCAACATACTGATAGAGGGCATTCCCGAAAAGGCCGACAACTGCTGCCGGTCAATATCGTTCTGGAAGAGAATCCAGCGCGCCATCGGCTGTTTCTGGAAGAGCATGAGCAACTCCTTCGGGTCGGACATCTCGAAACTCTCGGTGTCGATAATGACGATAGGTGCCTCGGCAGCAAGGAGAGCCGATTCCAGTTCTGCTTTCGAGAAGACCTCCGTGGTAGGCACATCGGCTGCCCCTACCTTCTGTAGGAGTGCCTGTAATCCCAATCGGGTAATGTCTTGGTTGTCGGCCAATAAGATAGTAGTCTGCATAATTGAATGGCTATTAAGAGAAGTAAAGGGGAGTACCAGAAAAGTGAAAAGTAGCGCTTTTCGACGCCACAAAGGTAAGCATTTTAAGAAAACCTCCAAACAACAGAGAGCAAGAATAGAGAAAAATTCTACATCTTGCTCTCAATCAAGAAAAAAAAGGTATTTAGGACTTACAAACAGCAGTGATTTCAACGCCCAATTTACTCCGACGGCGCTACCTCCTCCTTCGGATTGACCATCGCGCAGACGCAGGAGTCGGACCAGACGTTCTCGGCAGTCTCAATCATGTCGATGATAGTGAAGATAGGCAAGATGATACCCATGATGCCGAGGGCAGGCGACTGTGTTCCAGCCATCAGCGAGAGGGTCAGGAAGTAGCAACCCATCGGTACACCGGCATTGCCAACCGCCGAAATGACAGCGATGCAGAGCCACAGCAACATCGTGCCCAAGGTCAACTCCACACCACCATTCTGGAGGATGAACAACGAGGTGACCAGGATAAACGTGGCACAACCGTTCATGTTGATGGTGCAGCAGATAGGCAACACGAAACGTGCCACTGTGGGCTTCGCTTTCAGTCTCTCTTCGGCCGAACGGATAGTCACCGGCAACGTAGCAGCTGAACTCTTGGTGAACAACGCCATCAACACGGCAGGGGTCATCGCCCGGAAAACCTTGACTGGATTCAACCCACGCGCCAAGAGGAACAACGGCAACACCACAAACATCTGCAAGAGGTTGGCGCCTACAATGACCAACGTATAGAGGCCTAACGAGTCAGCCACCACGCCTGCCGACACCTGCGACGAGAGCTGTGCCGCAAAGGCAACAATGCCCAATGGCAACACCTTGATGAGGCCCTTGATGAGGGCAAAGAGCAACTCCTGGAGACCCAGGATGCCCTGCACCAGTGTCTCGATGGCTGGGGTCGGTTGATTCTTGCGCAGATAGGAGAGCGTGAAACCCACCGCTACACTCACCAGCAAGATACTCAGCACATTACCTGTGGCAAACGGTGTAATGACATTGTTCGGGATGACCGACAGGATATGGTCGAAATAGGACAATCCAGACAGACCCTGTGGCACCTCCTCCTGCCCTTGTGAGACCAACTCGACCGGCAGATTGCCCGGTTGAATCACACGGTAGAGTACCAATCCCACAGCAGCTGCCACGATGGTCGTCAGCAGCGTATAGACCAACGTGTGGGCAAAGAGACGACCCACACCTTTGTTTCCACCCAGTTGCATCAGCGTTGTGATCACGGCCAACGCGATGGTAGGCACAGCCACAAACTGAAAGAGTCGCGTGAACGCCGAAGCCACGAAGTTCATCAGCACGTCCAACCAGCCGACTCCCAATAAACCAAGGATGGCGCCCAATACGAGAGCGCCAACCCAAATCAGTACATTCTTCATACTAAAATAACGTACGAGAAAGAAAAATATTGTCTAACTTTCTGGAAGTTACGGGGGAGTAATATGAAGTTATCGCTTCGATCAAGTCATAAACAGATGACAGAATCAGAAAGTACAGATACCAACTTCACACATGCATACACTTAGCTCATCGTCTATTGACTCGTCAGGCAACTGCCTTTCAACGCCTGGCGCAAAGCGATAACTTCAATTATTCTCCACCGGAATAAAAACACCTACAAGTCATTACTTCTTGTGCGTCTGGCGCCAAGTGTGTGCATAGTCGATGATAGTGCGCAGACGGCTGTATTCAGTGTCACTCGGTACGGTGCAGTCAGCACCCAGGATGAAGTTGTCGGGAGCATTGCTCAACACCTTGTCAACAGCAGCCTTAGCCTCCTCGATAG
>CACYQQ010000123.1 GCA_902776605.1 uncultured Bacteroidales bacterium
TGCGATGCAGGCAATGGCGAAGAGCCAGCCGATACCGCTACCAAGTGCATAGACGGCTGCATAACCTACGTTCTCGAACTCCTTCTGCTGCATGAAGAGCGAACCACCGAGGATGGCGCAGTTCACGGCAATCAATGGGAGGAAGATACCCAGTGAACCATAGAGGGCAGGGAAGAACTTCTCGACTACCATCTCGACAATCTGCACGATGGCAGCAATGACGGCGATGAAGACGATGAACGAAAGGTAGCTCAGGTCAACTCCCTCGGCAAGGGCGTTTGGCTGGAGCACATACTTGTCCAACAGGTAGTTGACTGGCAGGGTGACGAGCAGCACGAATGTAACGGCTGCACCGAGACCTACGGCAGTCTTAACGGTCTTTGACACTGCAAGGTAAGAGCACATACCCAAGAAGAGCGCAAAGATCATATTGTCGATGAAAATCGACTTGATAAATAGATTTAGATATTCCATTTTTGCTTTCTTTGTTTAGTTTCGCTATCGCTCAATTTGAGGTTTTGAGGTTTTAAGGTTCGGAGATAGGTTAGAAAGGTTGGATAAAACTATTGAAAGGTTAGGTCCTTATAACCTTAAAACCATATAACCTAATAACCTTATTCCGATTAGGAGAGGTCCTTACAACCTTATAACCTAACAACCTAATAACCTTATAACCTAATCTCTGGAGCTCCAGCGAAAGGGTATTATTACTTGTCTTGCAAATCAGGATTCTTGGCACGGAGGTACCAGATGATGCAACCGAGCAGGATAAGGGCAGAGGTTGGCATGACGAAGATACCGCAGTTCTGATAGCCATCGTAGCCAGTCTCGTTGACGAAACGGGCAATGACGTCGATGCCGAACAGAGTGCCTGAACCGAAGAACTCACGGAAGGTAGCCACGACAAACAGGATGAGGGCATAACCCAAACCGTTGCCCAGACCATCCATCAAGGCTGGCCAAGGCTTGTTGCCCAGGGCGAAAGCCTCCAGACGACCCATCAGGATACAGTTGGTGATGATGAGGCCGACATAGACGGAGAGCTGCTTGCTCACCTCGAAGGCATAAGCCTTCAGAATCTGGTTGACGAGGATTACCAAGGCGGCAACGACTACCAACTGCACAATGATACGGATGCGGTTAGGAATGGTGTTGCGCAGGAGGGAGATAATCACGTTGGCAAATGCAAGGACGCAAGTAAGGGAGATACCCATTACGAGGGCTGGCTTCATCTGTGTGGTGACAGCCAAGGCCGAGCAGATACCAAGAACCTGTACTACGACAGGGTTGTTCGTCCAAAGTGGACCGGTAAATACACCGGGTTTCTTTTCTGCTGCCATAATTATTGTACATTAACAGGTTCAACATTCAAACTATCACTCGCACAGCTGTCGGCAGGACAAGCTTGGCAAGGAGCGTTGCTCGAGGCAACCTTCTGCAAAGCGGCCTTGTAGCCAGACAGAGAGTTCTCGACGATGAGGCTTACGCAATCGGATGTCTTGGTAGCACCGGTTATGGCATCTACCTGATCGGCACCGTTGAGTGGGGTCTTGCCAGCCTTGAGCACTTGAACAGGAGCGAACTCACCGTTCTTGAAGACGTGCTTGCCGATGAAGGCAGCGGCAAAAGCAGGATCATCCTTGATCTTGGCACCCAGACCTGCGGTTTCGCCAGCATGGTCGAAAGAGGCACCGGCGATGGTGGAACCATCAGCCTCGACCGAGATATAACCCCAGACAGCATCCCACAAACCTGCACCATAGAGGCACATGATATAGTAGGGCTTGCCCTGGATGTTGGCCACGAAGATAGGCAACTGGGCCTCCTCCTTGACAACACCGGCCTTGAACTGAGCCTTGGTGGTGATTTCAAAAGCGTTGACACCGCTCACCTCGTTGCCCTTGACATCAACGACACGCATGTTGTTGTCCATGTCAAGCTCGTTCCAGATGTCGGCAGCGTTCTCGAAGGTTACCTCCTTGCCCAATACAGAGCTGACAGAGGCAAGAATTTGCTGCTTCTTCTCGTTGTCGCTGTTGGCCTTCTGCTGATCCTTCAGACCTACAGCTGCAACCGTAAGAAGTATTGCTACAAGCACACAAAGCAATGCAGCATAAATCACGGTATATACGTTACTATTGCGATTCATAATCTTTATGCTTTAATGCGTTTAGCACGCTTATTGATATTAGCTTCAACAACATAGTGGTCGATGAGTGGTGCTACGGCATTGCCGAGCAGGATAGCCATCATCATACCTTCTGGATAACCGGTGTTGAACATGCGGACAATGATTGCCAACACACCGATGAAACAGCCGTAGATGTACTTACCTGTGTTGGTGCGGCAACCGGTGACAGGGTCAGTAGCCATGAAGACAGCACCGAAAGCAAAACCACCGAGGCAGATCTGCTGGGCAACGGTAGGAGCCTGAGCGTCGAATGCTGCGATGATGGCCGACATAGCTGCACCACCAGCGAAGACGCTGAGCATGATGCGCCATGAAGCAACCTTGGTGACAAGCAACAGCAGGGCACCCAAGAGGATGGCTGCGGTTGAAGTCTCGGCAATGGAACCTGGGATGGTACCGATGAAAGCATCCAGGGTAGAGAAGGTCTCTGGCTGGAAAGTGTGGTCGGCTACTGCAGCCAATGGGGTGGCGCCAGAGAAGCCGTCAACGACCTGTGTGCCCTCGATAGGAGAGTTGCAGAGTGCTGAGCCGGTACGTACGAATACCTGGTCGCCCGACATGGCCTTTGGATAAGCAAAGAATAGGAACGCGCGGGTAACGAGCGCAGGGTTGAAGACGTTCATGCCTGTACCACCGAAGATCTCCTTGGCAAAGACAACTGAGAAAGCTGTTGCTACGGCAATCATCCAGAGTGGAGTATTGACAGGAACAATCATTGGAATGAGCAGACCAGTTGCGAGGAAACCTTCGGCAACCTCCTCACGCTTGTAGGCAGCTACGGCCATTTCGATGCCGAGACCTACGACGTAGCTGACAACTACCTTAGGCAGGAAGGCTACGAAGCCATAGAGGAACTGCATGAACCAGCCGTCGTCGATGCCGAGGGCGCGGTCATGTTGCAAACCTACGTTCCAGCAACCCATCAGGAGGGCAGGAACCAGGGCAAGGATGACCATGATGATGACACGCTTCGAATCGACCGAATCGTGTACCTGTACACCCTTGCGGCCAGCGGTCTGGCGTGGTACGAAGAGGAAAGTGTGGAACGAGTCATAGACCGACCACAGGCTCTCGAACTTGCCACCCTTCTCGAAGTTGGGGGCAATCTTTTCGTGGATGAAATTATTTAACTTATTGCTCATATTACTCCATTTCTTTTCTGAGTTTAACAAGGCCATCGGCAATTACCTGCTGAACAGGAGTCTTGGAGGCATCAACAAACTCACAGAGGGCGAAGTCTTCAGGAGCAACCTCGTAGATGCCCAGAGCCTCCATCTTGTCGATGTTGTAGGTCAGGACAGCCTTGTAGAGCTCCTCAGGATAGATATCCATTGGGAAAACCTTCTCCCAGGTGCCGCTTACGATGAGGGCACGTGGGCCACCCTTGAGACGGGCGTCGAGGGTCCACTTCTTGCTCTTGAACAAGCCGAAGAGACCGCTCAAACCGGTGTTGCTGGTAGAATAACGGTTCAAGCCAGGAGTGATCCAGCCGAACAGCTCGTCGGTATCACCACCATCAGGGATGACGGTAACGGTGTTGTCGAAGAAACCAACGACACCCTCCTTGCCAGCATTCTGACCGGTGAGTACGTTGCCGGCGATGTAACGTTGGGTGTACTCAACGTGCTTGACGTTGCCATCCAGGATGCTTGCCAATGTCTGACCAGGCAGAACCTTGGCATAGGCAGGAGAAACAACTTCGGAACCTGCTACGGTAATGGTACGGGTGAAATCGACCTTGCCAGCCAAAGCACGACCCATGACGATGACGTCGAAGGCGCTGACGGTCCACACCTGCTCGCCCTTGTTGAGAGGCTTGATGTGGTTAATCTGTACACCGACGTTACCTGCTGGGTGAGGACCGGCAAACTCGACTACTTCAGCGTTGTTCAACTGGAGCTTGCTGCCTGCCTTAGCACCAACATATACCTTGCCAGCGGTGAGCTTGGCGAGGGCGCTGATGCCGCGCTGGAGGTCTTCCTCCTGACCCTTGACAACGAAAGCGAAGTCTGGGGCGAGGGGTGCAGTATCCATAGCGGTGACAAAGATGTCACGTGGCTGAACCTCTGGATTGGCCACAACGTTGTATGGACGTTGCTTGATGAATGGCCAAACACCGGCGTTGAGCAGAGCCGACTTGATCTCGTCTGCCGAAGGACGGTGCCGCTGACAGGGCTTACGAACTTAATCTCTGGGTGAAGTTTGTCTGTAAAGAGCACGTCACCGGCCTTTACGGCTTCACCAGCCTTGACGACTACCTTGGGAGTAGAACCGACGAAATCATCTGGTACGAGGGTAACCTTGTCGGCTGCCTTCACACTGACGAGTTTCTGTTCTGCTGCTCCAGCGAGGTTGATGTCCAGGCCTTTGTTAAGCTTAATTAAACTTGCCATTTGTTATTATTGATAAAGGAAATTAGTTTGCAAAAGAAATAACACATAACCATGGGAAAATGTCCCACGCCTTTATTACTTGCGGCGCGAAGTTAATATTTTTTTTGATTGGTTACGTACGAAATTGACGCTTATTTCGTTATTCAGTCAAAGCCAAAGGTGCAAAATCGATGGTTTGAAAGTTTGAGTTGGCAAATTTTTAAGCCATTTTCTTGGTATATTATAATTAAAAATGTATATTTGCCGCCGAAAAATCCAATGAAACGACTACATTGTCTCTCTTTAATCTGTCTTGTTGTACTGGCCGTGGTCAGCAAGGTTGACGTATGCCTTGCCCAAAATGACCCTCAGACGAGCATGTATTGGGCGGTGCCGACTTTGTATAATCCTGCCACCGTAGGATGCGATTCGGCGTTGAAGATATCGGCTTTCAACCGCATGCAATGGGTGGGGGTGAAGAATGCACCGCAGACGTTCTTTGCGGCGTTGGACATGCCTTTCAAGATCAAGTCGGTGCGCAACGGTATCGGTGCCTTTGTGATGAACGACAAGGCAGGACTTTTCAAGACAACGCAACTGGGCCTGCAATATGCCTATAGCCGCAACTGGTGGATAGGGCGTTTGGCGTTGGGCATTCAGGGAGGTATGGTGAACCAATCCTTTGCAGGAAGTGACATCTACATCCCCGATGGCGATGCGTGGAACCCGAATGCCGACGGATTGCCGAGCGGTGACGTGTCGGGCATGACGTTCGATTGCGGTTTCGGTGCCTATTACGAGATGCTTCGCGGCTATGTCGGATTTGGCATCCAGCATCTTTCGGAAGGCACCGTTGACATGGAAGATGCCTTTTCGCAGATGAAAAGAACGTATTATTTTTCGGCTGGAGGCAATATTCCGGTAAAAAGGTCGTTATTAGTGGTGCAACCCTCTTTGCTCATAAAGACAACGATGCAGGCTTTGCAGATGGAATACACCCTGCGAGCCACCTACGACCAGAAATTCTGGGGAGGCGTATCGCTCCGACCCGAGGATGCCGTGGTGATGATGGTGGGCTTCGATTACGGTGCTATCCGATTGGGCTATTCCTACGATATAGGCATTTCGGCGCTGGCCAAAGCATCGAATGGCAGTCACGAACTGATGGCGACCTATTCGTACAAGATTGACCTGGACAAGCACAAGCAACATGCGCACAAGTCCATCCGAATCCTGTAAGGAGGACGAGTCGGGGTTGTCAAGAAAGAAAAACAGATTTTACGTTAAGAAGGGTGCAGATAGCCCTCTATAATAAGATAAGAAAGAACAATGAAGAAGATTCTTCTGTTTTCAATGATTGCAGTAGCTGCGGGAACACTCGTTTCCTCGTGCTCGAAATCTCTCAGCGGCGGAGGCGGCGGAGAGGTGACCGGTGTGCGTGGACGTGCTTGGAACGAACCGCAGCCTTACGGTATGGTATTGATCAAACGCGGTTCGATGGAAATGGGCGCTCAGAAACAAGACAGTCTCTGGGGAGATTTGCCATCGGCTAAAGGAATATCCGTCGATGCCTTCTGGATGGATGAAAAGGAGGTATCGAATGCTGTATATCGTCAGTTCGTTTATTACGTCCGTGACTCCATCATCCGCGAACGTCTTGCCGACCCCGCTTATGGAGGCAACGACGAATACAAGATTGAGGAGGATAAGTATGGCGAACCTGTCACCCCACACCTCAACTGGGCGAAGCCCATCCCATGGCGCAAGCCTACCGAGGATGAACAGCGTGCCATCGAGAGCGTTTACCGTGTTGACCCTATAACGGGCAAGAAGATGCTGGATGCCAGCCAGATGAACTATCGCTATGAGGTGTTCGACTACAAATCGTACGCTCAACGTCGCTATCGCATGAACCCCGAGTTGCGAAACCTGAATACCGATATTCCAGTCAACTACGACGAGGAGATCTTGATTTCGAAGGATACGGCCTATATTGACGAAGATGGCAACATCCAGCGTGCTACCATCGAACGTCCTTTGACCAACGAATACGACTTCCTGAACACCTATATCGTGAATATCTATCCCGATACGACGGTTTGGGTGAACGACTTCGCCAATGCCTATACGGAACAGTATGCACGTTACTACTTCTCCAGCCCCTTGTACGACGATTATCCCGTGGTAGGAGTGAGCTGGGAGCAGGCCAATGCCTTCTGCGCTTGGCGTACAGAGTACCTGAAACAAAGCTATGGTATGCGTGGCATCGAGGTGGAGCCTTTCCGTCTGCCAACCGAGGCCGAGTGGGAGTATGCCGCCCGTGCGGGTAACAACGACCAGAACTTCAGCTGGAAGACCGATGTGTCGCGTTCGGAGAAGGGTTGTTTCAATGGCAACTTCAAGCCTGGAGACGGCAACTACTCGAAGGACGGATACATCATCACTTCGCCAGTAGGAGCCTATAGTTCGAACGACTTCGGCCTCTACGACATGTCGGGTAACGTGGCAGAGTGGACATCGACCGCCTGGAGTGAGTCGGGTGTGCATAGTGCTGCCGACATCAATCCTGACTATCAGTACAATGCCGCCAAGGAAGACCCATATCGCTTGAAACGCAAGGTGATACGTGGTGGTTCGTGGAAGGATGCCAGCCACTACGTGCGTGCCGACGTACGTTCGTGGGAATATCAGAATGAGCATCGTTCCTTCATCGGTTTCCGTTGCGTACGTACCTATCTGGGCAACAGCAAGGCCAATGTGAAGACCAATGCCTCGAAGAAGTCGTCGAAGGGTTCGTCGAGCGCACCTAAACAGCGCCCTGTTCGTGGAGGTGGTGGAGGCGGAGGAGCCAGAAGCGTCCGTCGTTGAAAATCCCTTTCATAATTCCCGAACGGATTCCGAAACCTCACCGAAGGGTGACCGAAGGTTTATTAAAGGCTCATAATACCCTCATAATAGGTAGATAATACGAAAAAATAACCAATATTGACCATATTTGGATTGCTATGAAAATCAAGAAAAAGACTTTGTTGAGTCCTAAGACTTTTAACTATCTCTATAGTATAGGTGCTTCTATCGTCATCCTCGGTGCCTTGTTCAAACTCTTGCACGTCACGGGTGCCGATATCATGCTCATCTTGGGTATGGGTACGGAGGCAGTCATCTTCTTTATCTCGGCCTTCGACGAACCAGCTCGTGAGCCAAACTGGGAGAATGTCTATCCAGGCATCTATAACAAGACCCTCACCGTGGAGGAGAAAATGGCCATCGCCGACCGTCGAGCAAAGCAGGAGGCTGCTTTGGAGCGTGTTGCCGAGTCGGCTGGTGCCGTCGGCGGAGGTGCAACCATCGTGGGTGGTAATATCCCCGCTGGAGGTACTATCGTCATTGGTTCGGGCGTTACTGCAACGGAGGGTGGTGCTTCCTCCTTTGCCGCTTCGGGAACTCCAGTTGCAGGTGGCAACGTATCGGGCAAGGCTCCATTGGTAGCATCGGGCAACATTGGTGTTACGCCAGAGCAAGCCGACCAGGTAACGGCTGCTACCCAGAAATATGTCAACCAGTTGAACGACATCAGCGCATCGCTCGAAAAACTCTCGGCAGCTATGTCGGGCGTAGGTAACAACGATAACTATGCCGAGCAGATAAGTCAGTTGAACCGCAATATCCAGGGTCTCAATACGATGTACGAGATACAGTTGAAGAGTGTTTCTTCGCAACTCTCGACCATCGAGGAGGTGAACCGTGGCTTGAACAATATC
Organism: uncultured Bacteroidales bacterium; assembly: GCA_902776605.1. Lineage (GTDB taxonomy): Bacteria > Bacteroidota > Bacteroidia > Bacteroidales > UBA3663 > Liminaster. The sequence continues at coordinate 8,325 of CACYQQ010000123.1, forward strand.
CGTTCGCTCTATGAGAACGGAGCCAACGATAGTTACAAGATCCGTCAGGAGAGTGACCAGTTGGCGCGTAACTTGCAGCAACTCAATGAGGTATATGCCCGAATGTTGCAGGCAATGACTACTAATATGAAGTAAACACTATGAGTGCAAATAACAGTCGTCTGAGTCCTCGCCAGAAGATGATTAACTTGATGTATATCGTCTTCTTGGCTATGGTGGCGCTGAATGTGTCGAGCGATGTCTTGAGTGGTTTCAAGCATGTCGAGGATGCATTGGGTGCCAGCAACGAGGGTGCTCAGGCTCGCAATAAGAAACTCTTTGACGAATTTACGGCTTCGTACGAGAAGAACCCCGACAAGGCCGGCGTCTGGTACTCTCATGCGCAGAATACCCGCAAGTATGCTGCCGAGATGTATGCCATGATAGATAGCCTCAAGTTGGCTATCGTGCAGATGGCCGATGGCGAAGATGGAGATCCGAACGACATCCGTAACCGAGAGAATCTGGAGGCAGTCAATCAGATTATGCTCCGTGCCAAATATGGAGGAGGAGAACGTCTGCGTACCTCCATCGAGCAATATCGCCAGCGTCTCATGTCGTACGTGCCTGCTACAGATGCCCATGTGATTGCCAACTATCTGAGCACTGATATTCCGGAGGGTACGAACCCGGTCATCACGGATTGGGAGACGGCCATGTTTGAGAATATCCCAGTGGCAGCAGCCGTTACCATCCTGGCAAAGATACAGGGAGACGTGCTCAATGCCGAGGGAGAGGCTATCTCCAGTTTGATGCAGAGCGTGGACAGAGGAGACGTGCGCGTCAACCAACTGTCGGCCTTTGTCATTCCTACGAGCCGCAACGTGATGCGTGGACAGAAGTACGAGGCTCAAATCGTGATGGCCGCTGTCGATACCACTCAAACGCCACAGATTTATATTGGCGATGAATTGTACGATACGGAGAAGAACGGTTACTATAGCGTGGTTGCATCGCGTGAGGGTACCCAGAACATTCATGGTTACCTGGAGGTGGCTAAGCCCGATGGGAGCAAGGAGCAATTGCCATTCGAGACAAGCTACTTCGTGAGCGAACCTCTGGCAACCGTTTCGAACACCATGATGAACGTGATGTATGCGGGTGTCGATAACCCTGTCAGTATCTCTGTGCCTGGCGTTGCCGCATCGCAAATCAGTGCCTCCATGTCCAATGGTACCTTGACACGTTCGGGCAACGGATGGGTAGCCAAACCCAAGGAGGTGGACAAGGATGCCGTCATTTCGGTGTCTGCCAATCAAGGTGGACGTACGACGCAGGTGAGCCAGATGGCTTTCCGTGTCAGAAGGTTGCCTGACCCAACTCCTTACATGATTATCAAGGATGCTCAGGGTAATACCAAACACTACAGAGGCGGCTCCAAGATATCGAAGAAACAACTACTGGAATCTTCGGGTGTATTCGCCGCTATTGATGATGGTTTGCTCAATGTAGAGTTCCAAGTCAAGTCGTTCCGCATCATCATCTTCGATTCGATGGGCAATGCTATCCGCGAGGAGAGTAAGTCGGGCAATTGGTCGGACAGACAGAAGACCGTCCTGAACCGATTGAGTGCCGGAAAGACCTTCTTCATCACGCAGGTTCATGCCGTTGGTCCTGATGGCATCGAACGCGAGTTGAGTGGCGCCATGGAGGTTAGTTTGTAATGATTTAGAAAATTTATTTCGGCTATGAAATACATGCGCATATTCGTAATGGTACTGTTGGCCATGCTGCTGGCAGGTGAGGTGGATGCACAGGTCTCTGTGCGTCGTTCTTCCCGTTCCACATCGGAGAAGAATGTCCCTGCACGCGGTAAGGATAAGAACAAAGACAAAGGGAAGGAGAGCAACAAGAAGGAGAAAGACTCCAATGCGAAACCAACCTCTGCCAAACCCGCATCGGGCAACAACAAAGGGGCAAATGGTGCCAACCCGAACCCTGTTGTCAAGAAGGGTAATGCCAACAAGAAGCAACCGCAATCGACCGTATTGACCGATGGCAAGACCTTGCGTCAGCAGGCCTTCGACGAATATCAGAAGGATGAGGCGGTTGAGACCCCTTGGCAGCACATTGTCTATCGAGAATTGGATTTGACCAAGGATGCCAATGCCTCGCTCTATTTCCCGATTGAGCCAATGAACGGTTTGACAAACCTCTTCCGTGTCATCATCGATGCTTTTTCCAAGGGAGAACTTCCTGCCTACGAATACTTGGATGGTCGAGAGGTGTTTACCGAAGCTTTCCGGGTAAAGCCAAAGGATATCTTCGACAAGTTCGACATCTATTATACAGCGAAACCTGCCGAAAACCGGAGTAAGGACACTTTATACATTGTCGATGAAAGCAACGTACCAAGTGCCTCCGTACTGAGTTATTTCGTTAAGGAGCGCTGGGAGTTTGACCAGAAGCACAGCAAGTACCAACGTCGCATATTGTGCCTTTGCCCTGTGTTGCACAGTACAGGAGATTTCTCGGCCGATGCCGTCAAGTATCCCATGTTCTGGCTTAATTACGAGGATCTTCGTCCTTATCTGCGCGACCATTTGGTCGTTAATCAAGGCATGAATACCGCTGCCCGTTTCACCATGGAGGAGTTCTTCTCGCTGGGACAATATGAGGGCGATATCTACAAGGAGCAGAACCTGCGCGGCCTTTCGCTCAAGCAACAGGTGGGCGACAATCCCGATTCGCTCAAGATGGCGCAGCAGAAGTTGGACAACGACTTGCGTGCCTTCGAGGACAGCATCTGGATCAAAGACCCAGTACCGACTGCTGCACCGGAACGCAAGGCTGCCCACCGAAAATTGACCCGTTCACTGGAGGGCAAAGCTAACACCGAAGTCAAGAACGACAGTACTTCGGTAACTAGAGATGGTGTGGAGAGCAAGAAAAACCGTCGCACGAAGGAGTCGGTCGATATGGAGGCCGTCGAAGAGGAAAAGAACCGAAAGGCCACCACGCACAAAAGCGTCAGAAGATAACACCATGAGATATCTCTATAATAATGTAGGGGTATCTCTTGCTTCTTTGCCGATTGACCGAATATCGTTCAACCGCAATTCTTAGTAAAACAATATTATAATATGATAACCATCGTCGGACCTACTGCATCGGGAAAAACCAAGTTGGCGGTAGATGTCGCTTACGCTTACGATACGGAAGTAATCAGTGCCGATTCGCGTCAAGTCTATCGAGACATGACCCTGGGAACCGGCAAAGATTTGGAAGACTATGTCGTGACCGATCCGAAGGACCATAGCCGACATGTCGTGCCTTTCCATTTGATTGACATCCGAGAGCCAGGATACAAGTACAGCATCTACGAGTATCAACGTGATTTCCATGCGGCATACGACGACATGATGCAAAGAGGTAAGTTGCCTGTGTTGTGTGGAGGTTCCGGTCTCTATGTGGAATCCATCCTCCGAGGGTACGAGATGCATGAGGTGCCCGAGAACCCCGCCTTGCGTAAGAGTTTGGAGGGAAAGACGTTGGAAGAGTTGACCGAAATCCTGAAGACTTACAAGGTGTTGCACAATACGACCGACACGGATACGGCCAAACGTGCTATTCGCGAAATCGAGATTCAAGACTATTATAAGACGCATGCGCAACAACTGACAGGGTATAAGGCCGTGCCGAGCCTGGTGGTGGGTATCGACATCGACCGAGAAACCCGTCGCGAGCGAATCTCCCGCCGATTGAGGGAACGACTGGATGCCGGCATGCTTGAAGAGGTGAGGAGTTTGCTGGAGGGAAGCGCCGAGCGCGCGCCCATTCCTGCCGACGATTTGATATACTATGGGTTGGAATACAAATACCTCACCTTGCATTTGATCGGGCAGTTGACCTACGAGGAGATGGTTGTGCAACTGGAAATCGCTATCCA
>CACYQQ010000124.1 GCA_902776605.1 uncultured Bacteroidales bacterium
CAAAAATACTTTCTTCACGTTACGCAATGTCTCCAGACGCACCTTGTCGTGTGCCTTCATTGCATTCTTGATATCTTCCGAAATCTGATCGAATAACATAATATAATTAGTTTAAGTTACGTAAACTCTAATTCTCAACAAGTCAAGCAATCAGCAAATCTGAAAACACCCAAATTCGCCAATTCTTGCGTTTCCAAAAGAGGAGGGTTGGCTAATTCAACTATTCTCGGAGGAGGGTTCTTCTGTCCCCTCTTCCTTTCTTGCTTGCGATGGAGAGTGACCCACCTTGGCCTTGAACACCTTCGAGAAGTACTTCGGATCGTTGAAGCCTACTTGGAAAGCCACCTCGCGCACCGACATGTTACCCTTATCGAGCAAGGCCTGAGCCTTCTCTATTCGTCTATTCTGGAGCAAGGCGGCAGGAGACGTTTGGAACACCTCGTTGCAACGATAGTAGAAAGCGTTCTTGGGCATCTCCATCATCTTCGACAACATCATGATATCAACATCCGGATTGCCGATGGCCGAATCCATGATCCGATTGACCTTCTGACGGAAGATTTCGTCCTCTTCACTATTTCCTACCCTGGGCAGAGGTTCGTCCTGCATTTGCAAGTTCAAATCGACAGGAGCATATTTCCGTGCCTGATGTTCTACACTATGCCATACAATCCAGACAATCAGACCCAGCAGGAGGAACAAACCAATACCGATCATCGTGTAGAAGAGCACCGTCTCCAGGTTCGATTGTTCCCGTTGCTTCTTGCGCGACACGAGGTACGAACCTATCTGGTTCAGGTTCACCTCCAGCACTCCCGACGAAGCACCGACGTACAACAAACTATCCTGATAGATCGTGATGGTCTCTTCCGAGAAGGTTATCTCCGTGCCGAAGTCCTTGCTTTCCAACAAATCCAGCTGATTCGTCTCGGGTGTATAGCAATAGAGTCGGTTCTCTCCCACCAGCCACAAATGTCCCTGGGTATCACGTTGCAAAGAGACGATACGCTCGTTGTTACAGATTTCGGGCACCGTCTCGTAGGTGCCGTTCGGATTCATCCGACAAAGACCGTGTCCCATAGTGCCGAACAACAATTCACCATCGCTCATCTGCGTCGCACAGAGCACGTTCCATTGTGGGGCAATGGTCATGATATGGACACCTGTCTGCGAATAGAGATGCAAGCCGGTCGTCGTACAGACTCCCACCAAACCATTCTGCAACTGGAGCAACATGTGAACGCACGTCAAACTATCATTGCAGATGGTAGAAGTCAGAACAGGAGTCTCCGATTGGATATCCAAGATGTGTACGCCCTTTCCCCAAGTGCCTACCCACAAATGATCTTCATTGCGTAATTTCAGCAGGGAGAACACGTCGGAGATTCCCAGATGAGACATATCCGACATTGCAGGGAGAATACCCTCCTCCTTATTCCAGACATAAAGACCTTTCTTGCGCAGGCCCATCCACAAACGACCGCTCTTGTCCTCCTGGATAGCATAGACGTTTCCTGGATAAGGCACCTGCACCACCGAGTCGCACAATCCGTAGAGGCGATAGTTGCGTGATGCCACCAACAATTTGTCATCGGATGTGACGAACAAGCTACGCACCGTTGATTGGAACGGAGCCGTATTTCCGCTCGGCCAACTGTAGAAGTAGAAGAACGGCGATGGTTCAAACCATATATGATAAAGGTTGTTCTGGAAATCCATCCAGATTTCACCTTGACTATCCTCATAGAAGGTGTGCAACTGCTTCTCCTGACGCATTCCCTCGATATAGGGCATGCGATAGGCAATCCCGTTGCGGACGATGGACAAGCCGTACTCGTCCTCCCGAACATCCGAAATCATTGGCCTTGGACGTTTCAACTCCACAGGGACAACCTCACCCAACGGACGGAGTTTACCAGCATCAGGGTCAAAACATAGTGTCTCGTTGGCTTCGTTCTGGAAGAGCAGCGAACCGTCGCTCAATGCCTGCACACGATAGATACGTCCGAAGGCAGAACCATTCTTCGGAGCTATAAACGATGACAGTTTCGTACCGTCCCAGCAGCACAAACCATTCCAAGTCGAAAACCAGATTTTCCCTTCGGCATCCTCGCAGATATTCGTCACACGGTTGGAGGGCATTCCGTCGTCTGTAGTAAAACGCTCGGAACGCATCAAATCTCTGGCCGACGCACCTATCAGGAGTCCAGAAAGGAACAAAAAACAAAGAGTAGTCTGTAGTTTCATAGTGGCGTACTTCCTCGTAGTTTGTCCCGACATATTAGCCATAATCGGGCAACTACTTCTATACTGCAAAGGTAAGAGTTTCCACTCAATTATGCAACGGTTATCTCCATTTTTCTTGCAAATATACTGTATTTTCCTCCTAATATGACCGTTTTTTCCTCCTAATAGGGAGAAAATCTTACTAATTGCACGCCAATAGGAGTATTTTCTTCCCTCTCCGCCTCGACCTCCTCCCTTTTTGCTCCCTTTTTCTACCTATTAAAAGGGAGAAGCTCCATAGGAGGTCAACTTCCATCATGCCACAGGTCAACAGGAACGGCGGACGATGCCAAGAAGGACTTGGAGGATGCCAACCTTCCCCTACCTTTTCCTTAAAGGAGGCTTCTATAAATTGTCATTCTGAGCATCGCGAAGAATCTCTATTTGCATTTGAAGTCAATACAGAGATGTTTCGCTTCGCTCAACATGACATTTTCAGAAACTACCTTAACGGATCATAATAGGCTCATAATACCCTCATCGTAGGAAGACAATAGTTTCTCCGAACCCTCGCCGAAGGCTCACCGAACCCTCGCCGAAGGCTTTGCAAAGGAAACAATCGGTCAATATGGGTGCAAATCTGTTCATTATCCTGCGAAAATGAACGATTTATTCCCAAAAATTTGGATACAACGCAAAATAGAACTACCTTTGCAACATTATTTAATTAGAACCCATAATAAGAAGTACAGAATCAGTAGCCCCGAAAAAGGGAATACTTCCCACCGCACAGGAGGGAAAAATGGACTCATCGCATGAAGAAAAAACTCATACTCTCTGTCTTTTTAGGCATTACCGCCCTGTTGTCAGCGCGGAACGAAACCTTCACGAATCCTATTCTGGGAGGCGACTATCCCGACCCTACCATCATTCGCGATGGCAAGGATTACTTTATGACCCATTCGTCGTTCGACTACCAACCGGGCTTGGTCATCTGGCACAGCACCGACCTGGTCAACTGGGAACCCATCAGCACGGCGCTCACCACCTATCTGGGTTCGGTTTGGGCACCCGACATCTCGAAGCACGACGGAAAGTACTACATCTACTTCACCGTCTCGTTGGCCAACACACAGGGCAAGAAGTCGAACTACGTCGTCTATGCAGATTCGCCATATGGCCCTTGGAGTGCCCCTATCGACCTGGGTATTGGAGACATCGACCCCTGTCACGTCGTTGCTCCCGACGGCCAGCGTTGGCTCTTCATGTGCGATGGTCTTCGTCACAAACTGACGGCAGACGGATTGGCCGTAGTGCCTGGCTCGAAGGAAAAAGTGTATGACGGTTGGCTCTTTCCCGACGATTGGATTACCGAAGGATTGTGTCTGGAAGGTCCCAAGGTCCGCAAGATAGACGATTACTATTACTACATGAATGCCGAAGGAGGTACCGCAGGTCCTCCAACCGCACACATGGTCGTATTGGCGCGTTCCAAGAGTTTGGACGGCCCGTGGGAGAACTGTCCTTACAACCCGATTATCCATACCTACAACGCGCAGGACCATTGGTGGAACAAAGGTCACGGTTCGCTCATCGACACACCCGATGGCAAGTGGTACTGCGTCTATCATGCCTACGAGAACGGCTTCACCAACCTGGGACGACAGACGTTGCTCGAACCGATGGAGAAGACGAAGGACGGCTGGTTCCGTCCCGTTATTCGCAACAAGCAGGGATTGAGCGCCGACCCAGTAGGCGAACTCAAAGCTCCTGTCACCCCCATGAATCCAACCTGGTCAAAAGAGGAGATGCTATCGCAGTTCCGCATCGGCAAGGAATGGCGTTTCTACAAAGATTATGCACCCGACCGCGTTCAGGTTAAGGAGGGTGCGCTCACCATGAAGGCAGAAGGCGATGCTCCTGGCAAGCCCTCTCCTATCCTTTTTGTGGCAGGAACCCAAGCCTACGAGATTGAGTGCGAGATTCAGTTGAACGACCCGAAAGCCAATGCCGGCATCGTCCTCTACTACGATTCGGCCTTCTACATGGGGACAGGCACCAGCGTTGCACGTCGTCTGCGATACCGCAAGGGTTACGAGAAGGGCGGCAAACCACACCTGCCTGGAGCCGACGGCAAGCACATCTGGTTACGTCTTCGCAACAATCGACACATCGTCACAGCTTGGTACAGCTACAACGGCAAAGACTGGCATCGCGAGACATGGGCGATGGATTGCTCCGGATACAACCACAACACCCTGTATCAGTTTCAATCGGTTCTGCCGGGCCTCTTCTGCTTCGGCGAAGGTTCTGCCACGTTCAAGAACTTCCGATACAAGGTGCTGGAATAAGTAGTTGTTCAAAATTAATTTTATATATCAGGGATGTTCATTATTACTATCTTTTCACTCTTGGGCGCATCTTTCAGCTTTGCCCTCAGGCACAATGACTACATTGCGCCATCGGTCAAAACTGAAATCTGCATCCCAATAGAAGAAAAATATAGTCAATTAATTATGACCAACTACTTAACAAGGTTTTCTTACAAAAAAAATACAACCACATTGGCGAAACACCAATGTGGTTTTTATTTGTCGTGAATTAAAGAGTCGGAGACTCTAATCTATAGGGGAGAGCCATCAGAAGCGAGGGAAACCGCCGGGCATCTTTGGCATATTTCGCATCATGTTGCGCATATCGGTCTTGGAAGACATCTTGTGCATCAACTTACGCATGTCGTCGAACTGCTTGGTGAGACGGTTTACATCCTGAATCTGCGTACCCGAACCCTTGGCAATACGATTGCGGCGTGAAGGATTGAGACACTCAGGGTGCTCACGTTCGTAAGGCGTCATCGAGAAGTAGATGGCCTCGACACTCTTGAAGGCATCGTCGCCAATCTCAATATCCTTGAGCGCCTTGCCTACGCCAGGAATCATGGAAGCCAGGTCCTTGAGGTTACCCATCTTCTTGATCTGCTGAATCTGAGCATAGAAGTCGTTGTAGTCGAACTTATTCTGACTGATCTTCTTCTGGATCTTCTTGGCTTCGGCCTCGTCATATTGCTGTTGGGCACGCTCCACCAACGAGACGACATCACCCATGCCGAGGATACGGCCTGCCATACGTTCGGGATAGAAGACATCGAGCGCCTCCATCTTCTCGCCCATACCGACAAACTTGATAGGTTTGTTGACTACAGTACGGATGGAGAGAGCGGCACCGCCACGGGTATCGCCATCCAACTTGGTGAGGATGACACCCGTGAAGTCCAAGCGATCGTTGAACTCCTTGGCGGTATTGACGGCATCCTGACCTGTCATCGAATCGACCACGAAGAGGATTTCCGTCGGGTTGATGGCCTTCTTGATGTTGGCAATCTCGGTCATCATCTGCTCATCGACAGCCAGACGACCGGCGGTATCGATGATGACGACATCGTTGCCATTGGTACGCGCCTGACGGATAGCATCCTGAGCAATCTTGACGGGGTCTTTGCACTCGCGGTCGGTATAGACAGGGCAACCGACCTGCTCGGCAACCACCGTCAACTGGTCGATAGCCGCAGGACGATAGACGTCGCAAGCTGCCAGTAAAGGCTTCTTGCCCTTCTTGTCCTTGAGCATCAGGGCCAACTTACCAGAGTGCGTGGTCTTACCAGAGCCCTGCAAACCAGCCATCAGGATGATGACGGGGTCGGCCTTGAGATTGAGTTCGACAGCCTCGCCACCCATCAACTCGGCCAATTCGTCGTGCACCAACTTGACCATCAACTGACCAGGCTTCACGGCGGTCAAGACATCCATGCCGAGGGCTTTCTGCTTGACGCTATCGGTAAACGTTTTGGCAACCTTGTAGTTGACATCGGCATCCAACAGAGCGCGACGCACATCCTTCAAGGTCTCAGCAACGTTGATTTCGGTGATTTTACCCTCACCTTTCAGGATTTTGAATGAACGTTCAAGACGTTCGGAAAGATTTTCAAACATGATAATAATTGTTTAATTTTGACCGTAGCAATTTACCCATGTTTGCTGTTCGCCGAAGCGAACGAAAGTTAAATATTAAATACTAAATTAGCTAAAAAGCAAATCTTTACTAACTCTTGGTATATACTCCCCCTCCCTACTTAACGGGTCCTCGCAGCAATAAGGAGGATTGATAATCCTCTGCGAGAAGACGAGGCTTTAGCCGAGGGGACAAGGGACAAGGGGGTGGGGTCGGTTAGTCCTCTCCCATACCGAAGCCAGAGCCGGAGTTCTCTCCTTCAGCTCCACCTTCCATGCCTTCACCTCCGCCGCGTTCGCCTGGCTTACGAGGCTTGCCGGCCATGTTGCCGAAGGTATAGGCAATCTGGATGCCGAAACGACGGGTGCCCCAGACGTTCTCCTGCAACTGAGCATAGTTGTTCGTATGGGTACGGGCGCGGAACTTACGGCTATCCAGGGCGTTGCGCACGTTGAAGTTGACAGTCAACTTCTTGTCGAAGAAGGCTCGACGCAAACCAAGATCCAAGCCGAAGTTGGCATCACGCTTACCTTGAGCGATGACACGGGCAGCATTATAACGACCGGTGGCCTGGAAAGCCAACTGCCAAGGCAAGGTGACCTGCGCCATCATGGTGGCGTTCCAAGAGAAGTCCTCGTCGCCCTTGATGTTGACGGTGTCGCGCTGATTGATGATAAACGTACCGCCATCCAACTTGTAGTAGAAGGCATTGACCGTAGTGGTCAAGTCGATGACGCGGAAGAGTTTGTTCTTGGCAATTACCTCCAAACCGGAACTGAGTTCCTTAGTGAGGTTCTCGGAGGTCGTATAGCGGACTTTATCCTCACGCATGTATGATACGCGCTGCATCACATCCTCGGTTGGACGATAGTAGCTGGAAATGGAAAGCGTATGCTCGTCCCAGTTCTTGAGGTAGTTCAACTCGAACGAATTGGTATAGGTAGGCGTCAACTCAGGATTACCGAACGAAATGTTCTGCGAGTCGTCGATACGCTTGAAGGAATTAAGTTGACCACCCCAAGGACGTTGCAAGCGGCGGGTATAGTTCAACTGAAGTTCCTGATGAGCAGGCATCTCGTAGCTCAGGAAGACCGTTGGGAAGAGTTTGAAGAAATCCTTCTTGAAGTCGGGCACGACTTCCAAACCGGCGATGTCCGTACCGCGATCCTGGTTGTAGTTTTTCGACTTCGTATCGACCGTCCAATACTCTCCTCGCAAACCCAACTGGTAACCCAGTTTGCCCCAACGGTTCTGATAGTTGAGGTAGGCCGCATGGATGGTCTGGTCGTAGATAAAGCGGTTGTAAAGAGTATAGACCTCCTTCCCTGCCTCCTTCGACTTGTCCGACCACGTCTCGGTAGGACTGTTCTCGTGTCCCCACGTAGCCTTGTAACCAGTCTCCAACTTACCCTTGGCACCCAATGGCTGCTCGTAATCCAATTGGAACTCCATGTGACGGTTGTTCATATCGCCCTCCTGCCACTCCTGGGTAGTCACAGCACCAGGCAGTTGCACCATATCATCATAGCGCATAGGCACTTGACCCAAGAAATGCAAAGAATCATAGACCTGATCATGACCCGTCTCGTTGGTTCCCTTCCAGCGATTGAAGCTGAGAGTGGCCTCCAAAGTGTGGTTCGTCTTCCACTCGTGCTTGTAACCGAAGTTGACGGTATTCATGTGAGGCTGGTTCGATACGCGAGTCGCGGGTTCCCTTACCGAGGCCCATCATACCCATATAACCGACCGAAACCTCGTCCTTCTGGGTGATGTGCCAAGTCAAACCAGCACGACCGAAGAAGTTGGTTCCCTTGCCCGTATTCTTTGACTTACTGTTGTTGTAGGCATAATGAACCTGCATCGAATCGATATAGTCGCGATCGGTGAAACCATGGCCAGAACGCACACGACGTCCCACACCGATGTTCGCGTAGGCCTCGATGATACCGCTCGAATAGTTGATGTTGGCACCAAAACGACCATGAGGGTCTTGGTCCTTGCCCTTGCCCATGTTTAGTTGTACACCGCCATAATAGCCCGCCTTGCGGTCGCGCTTCAAGATGATGTTGATGATACCGGCCGAACCTTCGGGACTATACTTGGACGAAGGATTGGTGATGACCTCGATACGCTCGATGCTCTCGGCAGGGAGCTGCTGAAGAATGTCACCACGGTTGTCGGAAGTGAGACCCTGTGCCTTGCCGTTGATCCAGATGGTAACACTCTCCGAACCACGTAACGAGACGTTGCCCTCCTGATCGACCTCGACCGAAGGGATATTCTCCAAAGCCTCGGAGGCACTCAAACCTGCGGTAGCGATGTTCTGGCTCACATCGAACACTTTCTTGTCGATATCCAGACGCATAGCGGCCTTCTGCGTAGAGACACTCACCTCTTGCAGAACCGCACGATCTTCACGTAAAGTAATGGTTTTAAGATTGACCGTATGACCATTGGCGCCATTCACAACAGCGTTGCGTTGCTGCTCTTCGTACCCCATGAAGGTCAGTTTGACCACATAGGTACCATCCTTAACGTCATCAATCTCAAATTTTCCATCGATGTCCGACACCGTTCCTTTGTAAGGAGTCGAACTACCTTGCTGATATACAGCCACATTCACAAATTCCAAGGGAGCCTTGAGGTCATCGACCACTTTACCCTTGATGACACCTGCCCAAGCGCATACACTTGACAGCGCCATAACACAAATCGATAAAAATTTAACCATCGGTTAAAACCTTAAATTATTTTGAGTTTTCTTTCGTAGTTACAACTGATCTTCGGGCGATGCAACAATCTCGCCATTTATCTTTACATTGTCAAACCGAATGTC
>CACYQQ010000125.1 GCA_902776605.1 uncultured Bacteroidales bacterium
ATTGCCGAGTTCTTGTCATGGAAATATGTGCAGGATGGCGACTGCACGGTTCAGGTCCTTGGTCAATGCCCTGATGCAAAATTGGCCTCGATGATTGGCGCGATTGGTAGCAGTCAACGGATTTGCTATGAGAATCGAAAGGCATCGTTTGACGAGATTGCTGCGCGATGCCGTAGTAGCCGTTGGGTGGTATTTCCTTATGTGGGAGAGTGCGTATCGAGTTCCGGTGCGCTGATTGATACTATTGTCATGGGAGGCAACCCTGTTGGCCCAGACCGTGGCGCGTTCCGTGATTTGGCTGCTTTGGGCTTGTGCCGCACTTATCGGAATGACGAGGAATTCGCCGAAATCCTGTCTTCCGATTGGAGGATTTCGGACGAAAAGCGAGTTGCCTTCATGCGCAAAAATAGTTGGGATGCCTTTCTCGACCAGGTAACAGAACGCCTTAATACAACTGTATAAACGATGCTCAATAAACTGCATATCTTAGAGATACCTTCCTTCTTCCCGCCCCACGGCGGCGAGTTCTGCCTGGAACAGGCTCGTGCCCTTCGATCCGCTGGACATGAGGTGCACATCTTGTCATGCACGCAGTTGTCGCTGACAGGTGACCACCACTTCTATTTCAGTGCCCCGCGTGGCTGCTGGTGGGAGGAGGAGGATGGCATTGAGTGCTACCTCTCGTTCGTGCATGGTGTGCCTAAGTGCGTGCAGTTCAACGAGGAACGTTGGGTGAACCGAGTCTTGTCGATGTACCGAGACTACCGAGAGCGGTATGGCCGTCCTGATGTGATACATGCTCACTGCACGAAGTGGGCGGGCGTGGCAGCTCGACAGATTGCTTTGCAGGAGGGAATCCCTTATTTCATTACGGAGCATCTCAGTTCCATCCTCTACAAGAGGGACTTTGGCGTCAAGTGGGAGAAACACCGTTGGGCCCAGAAACTGCTGCAAGAGGCGATGGAGGAGGCGGCATGCGTCATCCCCGTGTCGGAAGAACTGGTGCAGGATCTGAGTCCATTCTTCGGTCAGGGCTACAGGCATCACGCGATATCGAACATTGTCGATACTCCGTTCTTCGGGCAAGGGAAATCGGCTGCTGAGATAGCAGAAGCGCGGAAACGGCAACATACAATGAAGCCCTTCCGCTACGTCTGCCTCGCACGGGCAGATGTGTATGGGAAGGGCTTGGATGTGCTGGCGGAGGCCGTCAAGCAGAAATGGTTCGAAGAAGGGAACTATGAGTTGCACATTGCAGGTCGTGGTACAGAGAAGTTACGGTCGTTGTTCCCGCAACTGAACGTCATCCTGCATGGCAACCTCAAGAAAGAGGAGGTGCGCGACCTGTTGTGGCAATGTCAGGCGTTGGTCTTGCCGTCACGCGGTGAGTCACAAGCGTTGGTCGTCTTTGAAGCTATCTGTAGCGGTATTCCAGTGGTTATTTCGGAGGCTATTCCTCGGAGCGTGCGACAAGCAGAAGCCAGTGTCGTGGTGCCCGTTGGAGATGCCGATGCGTTGGCACGAGGGATGCAGCAAGTGGTTGACATTGAACCTGATGCCGCATGGATTGAAAAGGCGCGTTCGGTGGTATCGCCTGAATCAGTGGCGGCGCAGTTGGAGCAACTTTTTACGCAGAGATAGTGCCATGCGCCACAGTGCGTCGTTGGAAGTGAAGAACAAAACCATTCGGGAACGCCCTTCGAGTCGAGCATGCCAACGTTCGGAACATTGCAAGGCTTCGTTCCTCAACTGTTGGTCATGAGCCCGGAAAGCATGCATCAGAAGGGCAAAGATGCGGTAGGAGAAATAGTTCCTTAGGGTTTTATTGTCAGATAGTTGCAACGTCTCCTGGAGGTCGTGGCTAAGTTGTGTGACGCCCTGCACGAAGCGGAACTGTCGAGCCTCGTCGTGGGTCTTGGAGATGGAACAGGAGAGGCTGTAGGTCAAGGTAATGCTGTCGATATAGGCGAACTGCCCTTTCTGCGCGAGGAGGGCACAGAGTTGCATGTCCTCGCAGGGGTAGTCGGTATGGCGGAAGAGGGAGGTATGCGCCTCGTAGCAAGCGCGGAATGCCTCGGTGCGGTACATCGCGGTGCAGAGGTGCACCACAGGACGACTCCGTTGGGTCAAGATAGACGGGATGAGTTGCTTGCCATCGGTAATGTTTTTGGGATAGGGATAGAAGGGAGCCAAGTGCAAATCTCCGGTCTTCTCGTCGCGAAGGCGATAGTCGGTATGCACCAAAACCACGTTGGGATGCTCCTCCAGCAGAAGTCTCTCTTTCTCCAACTTACGTGGGTCGCACCATTCGTCGTCGCCCGCCAGGTCGGCAATGTACTTGCCGCGCGCCTCCAGGAGGCAATCGTAGTAGTTGTTGAGGAGGCCTTTGTTCTTCGGATTGCTTATCAGGCGGATAATGTCGGGATATCGGGAAGCGTAGTCGGCACAGATCTGTCGGGTGTTGTCGGTAGAGCAATCTTCGCCAATGATGATTTCGATGGGCCAGGCACAACGTTGGCGCAAGATGCTGTCGAGCGCCCTTGCGATGGTCTGCTGTTGATTGTAGGTGCAGACAATGACGGATATCTTGTCTTCCAATATCATAGTGTAATGATTTCCTTGTCGGCAAAGGCCAATGGGCCGAGTTGTCGGTCATCCTTGAGCACTACAGCGATGCCCCGATGCGGATTCAAGCAAGAGGCAAACTTGCCGAGCGAACCTTTTGATGTGATGTGGTGGTGGCATCGGCTCATGAGAAACAGGTCATAGTAGCCGCGTTCTGCCCCGTTCTCGATCACCGTACCATTGATGGCCATTGGTATTGCTGTGAGAATTTCGCGTCGCACATAGTCCATGTCGTCAGAGAAGAAATAGAATGCGGGATGCTTCAGTCGCTTTTCCAACAAACAGATGGCTTGCACGAAGTAATGGACCGAGGCAGGATGTCCGTAGGCTTCGTTGTACTTGGATAGATCGCCTCGACGTATGTGTACAGCCACAGAGTTGTCAGGAATGGCTTGGTAGATAGCCAGATTGGCCGCATCGAGTATATTGGCATCAATGAGGAACAACTCTTTGTAGTCCGTGTACATTGGTTGAACGTCAGCAAAGTAGCCGCCCAGGAAGATAGGTGGATGCTGGTTCAACCAATCGGACATCGTATCGTTCGGATAATGTCCGATGTAACGGAAACATCGGCGATAAAGACTTCTTTTCCAGCGTGGTACAGACTTGAACGTTAATTGTGGAAAGGCCTTCAATAGGTCAAAATTCCGCACTTGACGCCCCTCGGTGTCGCGGCCATATTCATAGAATGAGAGGTCGTATCGGATGGCGTATCCATGCTGCGCCAAGAGGTGACCCATGAGGTATTGTTGCATTTGCGAACATATACCACCGTCGATGTTGACGAGTATCACGGGTTTGTCGAGGTGCATGCGTACAGCCAGCATGTAGAGCTTGCGAAGAAGTTTCATGGGTGTAGTTTTATGGTTGCGAGCTTTTAAGGTTTAGACGCTGAGAAGAGCCTTGGCCATAATCTCTTTATAACTTCACACTCGGTATTTGAGTTTTGCCACAAGGAGCGAAATGCAAGTATCGATGAAGATGGATACGGTAAGACCAATGCCTGCACCATCCAATCCTGCCAAACTGTAACCGCCAACGACGCATGCGAATAGTCCTGCGAAACTGATGAACTCCAGAGACATGAACAATCGGCTATGTCCTGCGGCCAAAGGAATGTAGGCCAATGGCGTGTAAACCGCACGGAAAATTAGTCCGATGGAGGCATAGCGTGCCATCTGTTCTGCGCCGATGAATTTGTCTGAATTGAGCAGCGGCAATAACCATGGCAAAAAGCAGTAGATGGCTATGGCAAAGGGAATGGCCAAAGTCAAAGAGAATCGGATTTGCCGCCAAACGGTCTGCCGGCGTTGTTCCAGACTGTCGAAGACTCCCGTCAGTCGTGGGTAATAATCGTTTTCGAGCGAGGCGAAGATCACGCAACCATAGGTCACGGCAATAGAATATCCTGCCGAATAGAGTCCAACTTCGGCGTTACCAGCCTGATTGTTCAGCCATGCACGAATAGCCAATTGCGTTCCGTGGCTTACCAAATTGGTCAGTACGAAAGCAACGCCGACCTTCATCATTGGGAGTCCGTTTTGCAGGAAGATGCGCTCAAAACAGAATTTTGGCCGACGATGACGATAGGAGTTGAGCGATGTGGCAACGAATTGAGCCAAAGAGAGACATGTCAGAGCTGGAAGGACTCCACTGATACCGAAGAACTGGTAGAAAGGCCACGTTACGATGACCCCCAATACGACATTCATAACCGATACCGTGGCTAATGCCTTTATTCTTCGGGTAGCTTTTAAGATAGTCAACTCGCCACAAGTGAGAGTACTCAATCCGACAGCAGGAGCCAGCAACATACAGCCCCACGCATCAACCGCAATCTCGGCATCGGAGGCTAACCACGAAATCGGTTCGGCCAGTAACAGACAGATCATCGAACCGAATGCGGCAAAGATGGCAATCCATGAGCGGAGCAGACTGATGCGTTCGTCAATTTCGGCGTTCAACAGTCGGCGTTGTTGGGTGTCGGATTCATTGTTCATCTGTTCGACCTTCTGTGAGATGCCGCGTATGCCTGCGATGTCCATGCCGCAGTTCGTGGTCGAGTGTATCAGTTCGCGTGTCTCATTATAGATACTATTCAATCCGATACCGACTGGTCCCAGCAACTCTGACGCAATCTTGTTGCGTAACAAGTTCAGTACGAGGTTCAATCCATGCACTCCGCTGAATAACCCCGTCACATGAATTAGGTTCTTATAGTTGCTTATGTTGATTTTCACTTGATTACAATTAAATTAGCCGTTGTCCAATGAATGTGTCCCTTTGTCTATCGTCCTTAGCGACAGAGTCCTCTTTACAACCTTCTCGTCACTTCGCCAATCATGTAGTCTTTCCATGACTTGAAGTCGCCGGCGAGGATATGCTGACGAGCCTCGCCGACCAACCAGAGGTAGAACGAGAGGTTGTGGATAGAGGCAATCTGCAGGGCCAGATACTCCTCGGCATGGAAGAGGTGGCGCAAGTAGGCCTTCGAGTGGATGCGATCCAGTTCGCAAGGACCGTCCTCCTGAATAGGAGAGTGGTCGTGTGCCCACTTGGCATTCTTCATGTTCATGATGCCATGGCTGGTGAAGAGCATACCATTGCGGGCATTGCGGGTAGGCATAACGCAGTCGAACATATCGACGCCACGCTCGATGCCCTCCAAGAGGTTAGCCGGCGTGCCGACACCCATCAAGTAGCGAGGACGGTCTTTGGGCAAGATTTCGTTGACCACTTCGATCATCTCGTACATCTTCTCGGTAGGTTCGCCAACGGCAAGTCCGCCGATGGCATTACCCTCGACATCCATGGCGGCAATCTTCTCGGCCGCACGACGTCGCAAGTCGGGATAAGTACAACCCTGTACGATAGGGAAGAGGGCTTGGTGATAACCATAGAGGCCGTTGCCGTTCTCGTCCTCGGTCTCCTTATAGCGCTTGTAGCAACGGTCGAGCCAACGTTCCGTGAGGTCGAGGCTCTTCTTGGCATAGTTATATTCGCTATCGCCAGGAGGACATTCGTCGAACGCCATCATGATGTCGGCACCGATGATGCGCTCTATCTCCATGACGCGTTCGGGGGTAAAGAGGTGCTTCGAACCGTCGATGTGGCTACGGAAGGTGCAACCCTCCTCGGTGAGTTTACGGTTTTCGGCCAACGAGAAGACCTGGAAGCCGCCCGAGTCGGTCAGAATGGGTCGATCCCAACTGTTGAACTTATGTAATCCACCCGCCTCTTGCAGTACGTCCAATCCCGGACGGAGGTAGAGGTGATAGGTGTTGCCTAAGATGATTTGTGCCTTGACCTGCTCGCGCAGTTCGCTGAAATGCAGACACTTGACCGAGCCGACAGTACCAACAGGCATGAAGATAGGCGTCTGGATGGTGCCGTGGTCGGTTTGAATCTCTCCTGCTCTTGCCCAGGAGTTTGTATCGGTTGCTTGTAGCTTAAATGTCATTGTCTTTGGGAAGTTTCTCGGTTGGCCTTGATGACCAAGTAGATGTAATAAACAAGTGCAACGAAGATGATAGCGGCGATGCCCAACTTCACATAATGGCTGTAGTGTTGCACTTTTTCAATCAATTGCGCTTCGGGGAGAGTGTGTCCGAAGAAGGCACCTAATCCTGCCAACACGGAGTTCCAGAGTCCCGCGCCGAGGAAGGTGAAGAAGATGAATTTCGAGAGGTTCATCTTGGCCAATCCTGCTGGGATGGAGATGAGCTGACGGATGGCAGGGATGAGTCGGCCAACGAAGGTGCCGATGGCGCCATGTTCCGCAAAGTAGGCTTCGGCCTTCTCTACGCCAGGACGGTCGATGAGGAGCATGTGGCTCAACTTGGTGTCGGCAAAGCTATGGATGATGGGACGTCCCAACTTGTAGGCCAAAACGTAGTTCACCAACGCGCCCAAGATAGCTCCGATGGTGCCGAACAGGATGATGAGCGGTAAGGACAGAGTCCCTTGATTGATAGCGATATAGGCGGCTGGGATGATGATAATCTCCGAAGGAAAGGGGATGAACGAACTCTCGACGGCCATGAAGAAGGTGATGACACCATAGTTCATGTTATCGGCAATCCAAAGGTATAACTCTTCCATTGTCTGTTGTTTGGTTTCAATAATTATATATATGAGTGAAATTATCAATCCACCAGGCGGTACATATCCACGGATAGACCCCTGTCACTTTTCACTTTTAATTATTAATTTTTAATTCTCATTGTCTTCCACCGGCCCTAACTCTTGCAGGGCTTTTTCGTCGCCGATGCTGGTGAAGTAGTTCTTCAGGAGTTGACGATAGGCAGGTTCCTTGATCTCCATCTTCAGGAGCGCGCGGTAGGCTTCGTCGGCTTTCTCTTTCTTGTCCAATCGGTACAGAAGTTCGGCGTACGCTATGCGGAAACTGGATTTGTTGGGAAACTGCTTGATGGCTTTTTCGAGGGCCGATAAAGCTTCATCATATTCCTGCATCGACATCAAAGTCGAGACATACAGCGAGCAGGCGGTTTCATCCTCGGGCGAGAGGGAGATTACCTTGGTGATGCACTCCTTGGCCTTGTTGAGGTCGCCCTCGGTCAGATAGAGGCTTGTCAAGTGGATGTAGGCACTGGCATTGCCCGGACAGCGCTCCGTCAATATCTCGAAACACTCCTTTGCCTCGGCGATGCGGTCGGTTTCCAGGTAGGAGAGACCCAACAACTCGTAGGTGACGTTGGCTTGCAACTGGATGTCCTTGGCGGTGAGGCCGACGTTGCGCATGTTCACTTTCCCCTCGGCGAAGCTGCGTGCTTTCTGGAGGTAGGGAATGCACTCGTCGAACTTCATATCCTCGTGCAGGATATAGCCCTTGATGAAACAGAGCAGCGGGTTGTTCTCGTCGATGGCCAATCCAAAGTCGCATGCCTCCTGACATTTCGGCATGTTCTGCAAAAGGAGGTAGCAACGTGCCAGATCCTGCCAAGAGTAGATGTCGTAGGCATCAATGTCCAGGGCTTTTTCCAACACGACGGCTGCTTCTTGATGGTAGCCCGTGTCAATCAGGATAGAACCGATGCGTCCCAGGGTGTCGGCATTTCGGTCAATGTATTTGACGGCCTCGATGATGTGACTGGAAAGGACCTCGCTCGGAATCACTTCGAGCATGTCCTCGATGGTATTGATCCAATCTGGAGGAGAAACCTTGTTCTCCTTCAGTTGGTCAATAAATTCCTTCATCCAAACGGAGGATCTGAAACATATATATTTAAGCT
>CACYQQ010000126.1 GCA_902776605.1 uncultured Bacteroidales bacterium
TCTCTACGGACACACTTTGCACCGTATCAGAAACATGAACAATGATATACGAATAGTATAATAGACTGGCAAATACTCAAATAAAAAGAATTGTATTTTTCATTAGAATATGCGGAATCAATTTTTCCACTTTTTGTACAATACCATGAATATTTGAATAACATCGAGCAGAACTATTGGAATAATAGTATAGAATGTTAATTTAAGTTCATAAGGACTAAAATTCAAATCATACAATTGCCATACATAGTACAACCAACCTGCTATAATAACAATTGGAATCGAAATGTGATCCTTTTTTATTGCAGTAGCAAGTATCCTAAACAATGTACTCCCAAGTATTAAAGGAACATTAATCAATAATATAACAATCTCAACGGCTATTTCGGTATTTTTATATGGTTCCGCTATTACGAAAATATAAAATATAATCAATAGCGTCAATATAAGCGACAATATTCCGAATAATAAAATATATCGTTTCTTCATGTCTTTCTTAGATAATCTTCGATATCAATCGATGTGTTTTCCTGACCAGATTGAGTTGTAAGGATGATTCGCCAGCGAAGCAACCTTATAACCACGCCGGCGAAGCACCCTTACAACCTTATCTCTCACTTCTTTCTTTTCGCCTCCGTCATCTCGCGGATAGCCTTATACATTCTATCGACAAAGTGAATCTGTTCAGCATTGGGCAACGTAACCAGCGATGCACCATAGCTGAACTGCATCGTCGTAGGTTTCTCTTCCTCAAAGGCGGGCCAATAGGGCAGCCCCTTACCATTCGGATTCCCCGTCTTAGCAAAGTTGACCCAATATTGCTGCATGATTTCGGCAACCGCCGATTCGTGCGGATACTTCTCTGGATGGGTCAGGAACTCGCCATTCAGGTAGAGGATATCATCGGCATGACCAACACCACGGCGTCTCGGGTCGGAAGAGAAACTGCGTGCCGAGGGTTGTGCCAAGTAGGCCAAGTAGGCAGGTTTCTTGCCGACATTCTTGTTCTGCAAAGTGGCCCACGCATACGATGGCCAAGCAAAACCCAAGTCGCGGAACACGTCTCCGAAGGCATTGAACACCTCGTTGTCGTTGTTGGCGGGATAGTACTTGAAGAGCTCTTCGGCAAAGTCACCCATCATCCCTTTCCCCATCTGTTTATATTGTTCCAACGTCATGTTCGACGAAGCGAAAAGAGCGCCCTCGTCGCTGTTGGTCATGATGATGGCAGGCACGTCGTTGTACTCGCCTCGCTCATACAGACGGTAGAGGTCGTCGGTGATGACGTAGCCATCCACACAAGGCCAGAACCCTTGGCAGACATTGCCGCTGGTCAACTCCGAGGCACTCATCTGACGCATCTGTTTGATGGATTTCTTGCCCATCGCCTTCTGGAAATTCAGTCCGTCCTGCTCTGCCCCCTTCTGCGATGCGCCGGTCAGCAAAGAACGAGAACCGTCATCCCAGGGGGCAAACGAACCGCCGCTCTGACTGATCACACCTCGGAACAACCCCTTGGCCAAAGGCGAAGCACACAAGATGCTGCAACTGATGGCACCGGCACTCTCGCCAAAGATGGTCACCTTCGACGGGTCGCCTCCGAAGTTCTGGATGTTACGCTGCACCCACTGGAGGGCAAAGATCTGGTCCAACAGACCATAGTTGCCCGTGTGCCCGTTGGCCGACTCTTTGGCCAACGCAGGATGTGCCATAAATCCCAGAGCACCAGTACGATACTCCACACTCACCACTACTACTCCACGCTTGGCCAGATGCTGCCAAAGGTCGCCTCCGTAATGCTCGGTGCGGAATCCGCCACCGTGTATCCACACCATCACCGGCAGGCGGTCATTGACCGAGGTGGCAGGTGTAGCGATGCCCAGATAGAGGCAATCCTCACTCATCATGTCGTTGGTCAACCCCGGGCGTTCCGGTTGTGGTGGCCAGGGTCCGAACTTGTCGGTCTTGTACACCCCTTCCCACGCTTTGGCGGGTTGTGGATCTCGCCAACGGAGGTCTCCCACCGGTGGCGCGGCATACGGAATGGCCTTATAGACAGCCAAATCGTTCTCGACCACGCCCTCAATGTCACCGGTCTCTACATGCGTTTTCACTAATTTCTGTGCGACAACATCCGTCAGGGTCAAACTTGCCCAAAGCACAAACAGGACTGTAAATACTTTCTTCATTTTTCTGATGGTATTATATTAAATGCGTATGTTCATATAAATAAGCCCGTTTTAATCGCCTTCACAACAGGTTTCAATGCCTCGAAATCCACATAATCGACCGTCTTTCCATAGGTCTCGAAGACGACGCGACACTCGGCATTGCGCTCCGCCTCGGGCATCTTGGCAATCTTGGCATGTACCACCGACATCATCAGGCGGTGCTTCACCTTCATGTGGCTGTAGTCGATGGCGCCGCGCAAATGGAAAACGCGGTTCTCGTTGTAGTTGGCGGCAGGTATCAGCTCCTTCAACCCGCTGCGGATACGGGCCATGTTCTCGGGGTCAGCGGTATCGACCAATCCCACCGTGACAACCACCAGTTCCTGCTGGGGCAACAACTTCCCGACGGTCTTCTTCAATCCTGTCACCTGTCCGGCATAGAGGGAACCCATATAAAGGATGCGGTCGTAGTCCTCCAAGGTCTTGACCTCCTGATAATCAACAGCCTGGATGCCCGTTTTGGCCGACAACCGCTCGGCATAACGCTTCGCCGTACCATAGCGGCTGCCATACACGATGAGCGACTTCTTCGGGGTCGATGTACCACCGGCCTGTAATCCGAACCGCACGGGTTCCACCTGATCGGGATGTGGACCGATATGTTTCTCCATCCACACCATGTCATACCAGCGACCGAACTTATATCCGCATTGCTCGAAACGGCCCACCATGCGGTAGCCCAGATGGTCGTGAAACTGGATGCTGTTTTCCGTCACATACGGGTCTTCGCCTCGCGGTGCTGTGATACAGGCACACATATTGAGGATGCCCATCTCCTGAAGTTTCTCTTGCAACGCATCGTGCAGCAGCCGACCCAATCCCCGTCCCGATTCACCTTGACGCAAGTAGATAGAGGTCTCGACCGCCCAATCATACGCCGCCCTTCCTTTGAAGGCACTGGCATAAGCATAGCCCAACAACTCTCCGTCGGCCTCCGCCACCAGATAGGGGTACTTGCGGAGGGTGTTGACGATACGACCACGGAACTCCTCCACCGTCGGAGCGACATACTCGAAGGTAATCGCCATGCCGGTGACATAGGGTGCATAGATAGCCGCCAGACGCTCGGCATCATCGGGCGTTGCCGGACGGATAACCATATTATTTGAGTTTGTCATGAATGCTGTTTAGATAAATGTTTGTGATTTCGTGGGCAAATATACTTATTTCTCTTCACATCTGCAAGGATTTGCAGTCGAAAAACAGGTCGGCAAGCAGCGAATATTCCGAACACTTCACAACACCTGTTTCACACCAGGAATCAAGCGCAACAGGTAAGGGATGCCGAACGACAGGGCGCTTGCTACCAGTCCGATTATCAGCAGTTTAACCATACCCGACAAGGCCAAGCCGTCGGTGGCATGCTGCACCGCCAACAGGACAAACAGATGGACGATGTACGCCCCGTAGGCCTGTTGTGCACACCAATTCTGAAAGGCATTGGTCCGATTCAGGTACTCGCGGAACAACCACAACAGTCCCGTACTGAGCGAGACGCACAACAGCGACTCGTAGATGCCAAACCATTGATACACAAACGTGTTCCATGCTCCATCGTTGCGCACATAATCGCCTATTGCCAGGGCCACACCCATCGCCAAAGCGACTACTCCTGTCCGATTCGTCATCCTCGTGAGCCAATCGCCCCGATAGGCCAGAATGCCCAGGACGAACATCATCACATATTGCAGATAGTGAGCTGGTTCGATATGCACGAAGCCCAACACCCATATCCAATGGTCCTGCGGACTCACCTGTCGGATAAGGTGACCGCCCACACCCATCACCAATCCTACGGCAAGCATGCCAACTGTCGAGACCTCTCTCTTGACCTGCACAGGCGTAACGAACTGGCGCACAACGGCATAGAGCAGGCTGAAGAGCAACAGACTCTCCACGAACCACAAGTGTCCCACCTCCAACTGCCCCGTGGCATAGGTGAGCAATGCCGTCACCAATACGACGGGCACACCCAACCGCACCAGCTTCTTTTGCACAAAAGGCCAACCTCCCTGGCGGTCGTAACTGCGCGGCACGAAGTAACCCGCAATCAGGAAGAACAATCCCATGAAAAACGAGGCATTAACCGAATGGAAATGCCATATCAGCGGCATCATCTCCTCCTCCCTACTGGGATGATAGACCCAGGCAGAATAAGGGGAATAGGCCTCCGCCGCATGATGGAACACCACCAGCACGGTCAACATGACTTTCAACGTGTCAAGGTAATAAAGTCGTTTCATTTGTCAGTAAGTTTATGTTCTGTTCGCAATGTCTCCGATTTTCTCTTTCGGCCCAACAATAAAAGTCAAGGCTATATATGATCTCTCCTGAATAAGTGCTCAAGGCACAATAAAAATATATGAGAGGTAATAACAAGTATTCCTCAACTTAGGCTCTAACGATCAATATATAGTCTTGACGGCGCAAAGGTAACACCTTTTTTGCAAAAATCCAAATTATTGCCGCATTATTTTTTTCCAACAGGAACTGCCTTTTTGCAGACTAATTATGAATTTTCGTCCTTCTCCCTTTTCTTTATGCCCATCCGCCAAGCGCCATAAACCGCAAGGATGGCCGTCAGGAGTGCCAGGAAAGCATTCAATGGCAAATGCCACCAGATGAGGTCCATCAGTTTCTCGTAGGTCGTCATGATGTCGTCCCGATTGACGGAATGGGCAGCGGCATATCGGTCCCAGAGTCGGTTTTCGTCAGTATCCGAATCCAGCAGTTCTCGGTTACTTTGATTGTTCTTGTACTCGAAACGGTACAAGTAAACAACGCTGTCTTTTTCAGGATAATAGTTTTGAGAAGAAACTACCACCGATTCATCTCCATCGACATACAAGGAGTTAATCCTCGCTAATTGTTTTTCCGAATGGCGATTAAAGAGTTCTCCTGGACGAAGAATATAGTGTTTGGCTATACCTGCTTGCTCCCAATCCGAGAAATTCGGAGAAGTTTTTGTCAATCCCGCAACAAGTGCGTCGTAAATCACGAGGGAGAACAAGAACACGCCCAAAGCAAGGGAAGGGAGAGAAAGCATACACCCAAGGCGGCGATAAGTGCCTTTCGGTCGCTTCCAAATAAGGGATATAATAAATAGGATAATGGCCAACAGTACCGTCGCCACCACTAATATCTGCAAAATCAAGAATACGAAGAATGTCGCTGGCATATTAGATTCACTATTTGTTTAAGTAGTTGGTCGAAATTAATTAACTATATTGAACAACTACTTATACGGGTGCGTTTGAACGAGAAATAGGAGTCCCCCTTGGAACAAAGGACTTGCCCACAATAGGTCTCTCTTTTCGCGTGCAAATATACGACATTTATCGAGGAAAAGCAAATTGGAACTCAAAATAATTGCGTTTTTGTTCAGTTCAATGGTCGGAGCAAATCACCGCTCACGAAAAAAACTGCGGCTACGCACAGGGCGTAACCGCAGTTTTTTATGTTATGCTATATGTATGGGTTATTATTTCTCAGCAAGCATGCCTTCGTTGAAGAGGATGGTATTGAGGCCAGCCTTGTTGAACTCGTTGTTCAGGAAAGAGAGATACTGGCGATACTGGTTGGCATCCAAAACCTCATGAACAGCAGCGAGGTTCTCTGAAACGATGACTGAGAGGAGAGCCTGACGCTGAGCAGCAGGAGCCTTAGCCAAACGGGCTACACGACGGGTCAAGTCGCTGTTGGTGAACTGAAGGTTCTCAATCTGGTCAACCTCCAAACGCATCACCTTGCTCATTTCGCGAACACGCAGACGGATCTTATAGTTGATGGTGTCTGCCTTTTTAACCTCGGCCATTGCGACCTCATTATGATGAATAGAGTCGTTCTCTACGATGGTCTGAGCCTTTACAGTTGCAACCGACATTACCATTGCTGCGATTGCCAAAACATTCATAAACTTCTTCATAGTTGTAATACCTTAATAAAATAATCTTTTTAATAAATTGTAGTTCTGGAATAATTCCTTATCCTTCTTTATCGACTCATTTCCAGTCTCAATTATTATTCCGCTTATTCACATTTTGGGTGTCAAAAGTTTCGGGTCCATCACTGGTCTTTTTTTCTTTTGACGCTGCAAAGGTACGGCCTTTTTTTGGTTTGTGCAATAGTTTGCGCAGTTTTTAGGCCGAAATAGTATGTTTTTCTAATTTTTTTGCAAAATCGAGTGCGCAAATTTCAAATTTTCACGATTTTCGGGGCGAGTTTGCCCCCCAAAAATCGGAGAATCGGAGCAAAAATCGCGTTGACCGCAGCTTTTTCGTCCTCCTTTTACGCGCGTACAATACTATATATATCAATGCATTGCGAACGTTGCGCCCACCTCATCGGGCAATTTTCCGGACATCGCTTCCTTCTCCCCTGGTCGCCAAACCGTCGCTCCAGCACCTCCAAATTGAGTTCAATTGAGTTTCTAATTGAGTTGCATGGCTCTTGCGACTCACGGAATTGAGTTATAATGAATTCTTCACCGATTAAATTAGGTCAAAACAAACCGAAACAAA
The DNA here is from genome assembly GCA_902776605.1 of uncultured Bacteroidales bacterium. GTDB lineage: Bacteria > Bacteroidota > Bacteroidia > Bacteroidales > UBA3663 > Liminaster. The sequence goes on from CACYQQ010000126.1 coordinate 6,752, forward strand.
CCTAAAAACAAATCGTGTAAAACGCTGTCTTACAATTAACTCCGCTTAACCAACCTTATTCTTTGCCTATTGCGTGTTTGCCCCTTTTAGTGTAATTTTGTACCGCCATTGTACCTCGGGTGGATGAGCAGAGGGTTCATAGGGCGTTCCCTTAAATCACCTTATTTCCTCTTAAATCCGCTTAATTGGTTTCCGTCAGGGGTCATCCCCCGAAATACGGCAGAATATGACAAAATTACTCGATATGGGCAAGAAACAAACTTCACAAATTCCTAACATCCTTCTGTCCGTGAAGGATGCCTCCGTTGCCATCTCTGTCAGCTCAAAGATGGTGCGACTGCTTATTGCCTCCGGCAGACTGAAAGCCGTCAACCTCGGCAAGCGGATGACACGCATCAGCCTACAGGAACTTACAGACTTTGCCCAAAGGCAAGGTGGTAATGTCGTGCTACCTTCTTCATCCCTTCCTTTTAATAATGACAAAAGGGAAAGGAATAGAGACATGAGCACAGCGTGGCAGTTCGGAACGTTGCGCAGGGAGAAAAAGGCTTGCCTTGTTATAGCCCACTATAACTACACGCTCCGCTTTCGTAGTTGTGGGCTCTTCCGAGGGACTCATGGCTTTGCCCTAAGAACCCACAAGGCGCTGCCCTTGACCCGTTCAGGACGCTGCCCCGAAACCTCGCTCATGAGTTTCACCCCTGAGAACCCGGAGCAAAGAGTGTCCCTCTCTTTGCAAACTCCGCTCAGTGGCATCTGCCCCCAAGACCCCTGAGCAGGAAGTGACTCTCTCCCTGCACCCTCCAATCAAGGCTCTGCCCCGATACCCTATAACCGATTATACAGAAAACCGCAAAAGCAGAAATATGGCAACAACCGCAAAAGCATCCGAGCACATCAAGCCGTGCAACATCGCCCAGAGTGAGCGGCACAACAGGAGGGACGCAGACTACATCGCATCCCTCAATCCTGCCATGCTC
>CACYQQ010000127.1 GCA_902776605.1 uncultured Bacteroidales bacterium
ACTTTTGAAAAGAACGAAAAAGAACCAAAAAAGAAAGCAAAAAGAATGAAAAAAGAACGCAACTCCGTGACGTCGATGGTGGATCATTGGGTTAACCCCACATAGAGAATGTGGGGTTAAAGAGGTACAACGTCTTCGACGTAGGGAGATGTGTGCTGTGACATGGCGTCACCCCACATAGAGAATGTGGGGTTAAAGAGAGTGCCACGTCTTCGACGTGAGAGTTCGGCTTCTGCAGCCTCTCGCATATATGTTACTGGGTGAGAGGAGTCTATGGAGGTTTGTGTTTCTATTTGTGCGTGGACATTTTACGTCGAAGACGTATTTGTTTCTTTAACCCCACATTGGGAGCAACGCGACCTATGTGAGGGATGCGCCAAAGGGTGTCTCGTCGTGCTACGTCGATAGACGTTATACTTCTTCGTCTTTTTTATGGATTCATTGTGTCTCAAAAAGCTGTTTGTTTTGGGGCATATAACTACATAATAATCACTCAAAGAGTATATTTCGACCAAATTCTTGCGCAATTACACAAAATACCTTATCTTTGCACCTGCATTATTTGAAATACATAGGTAGTAAGCAACTTATCATAAACACTGTTATAAACTTAGATTGAGGGAAACTGAGTTTACACAGGATTATGTTAAGGAGTATGGCAAACCTATAGAACTTCCATATAAGACTCTTGTTAAAAATAAACTATGATTTGGTTGTATATTTTGATTTTCTTGATTCCTGCTATAATAGCTTGGGTACGAGATCTTTCTAGCCGTACCGCTATTACTTTATTTAATATTCTAATTGGGATTATGGCTATTTTTGGTTTGGGCTATTTCGGGATGCTAATATGGTTTATACTCCTTCTTTGGTCTATTATTGGCAGGCCTAAGGATAAGCCAGAAGTGAAGGTGATAGTAGAGAATAAAGAGAAAAAAGTGCCAGAAACGAAACCTTCTTATAGACGATTGTCTGTAGAGACTGCTAAGGAGGCAGACAATAAAGAGTCGGAAACGAAACCTTCTGAGTCGGTAAAGGAAAAGGATTCTGTAGAACAGTTAATCAAACTGGCCGAAATGAAGGATAAGGGCTTGCTATCTGAAGAAGAGTATGAAGTTGCGAAGCAGAAAGTCCTTCATGACAAACCTGATGCAGTCGGTTAAAACAGACTTTGTCTTCTTGAGATTTCTATGGTAGTTCCTTGAAAACTTGAGTCAAGTAATTATGAAATCTCAAGTGTTTATTGGTTAATTGGGTGTATGCACGGATTATCGCGCGGTATGTTCAATATAGTGTAAATCAGCGCCTTTTTATGAATTTGGTGTACCAAAGCCCTGTTGTATATTATACAGATATACCGTATGTTTTGCAAAGTGCATAATGCAGTTTAGGAGGATATTTCTCCTATTTTTACAATTTTTAATAATTATGGGGAAGTTTTTGATTAGTGAGTTTCAAAATAGGCTATCTTTGCACGCGAAAAATTAAAAATCAACCATTTAAATTAAAAGTGATTATGAAGGCTCTTCGTGTTATGGCCGTTGTTATGATGGCTTCTTTTGTTGGTGTATGCTTGGTTGCTTGTGGTGGTCAGAAGGCTGAGGCTCCTGCCGCTGCTGAAGCTCCTGCTGCTGTAGAGGCTGCTGCTCCTGCATGTGCTTGTGACTCTTGCGCTTGCGATTCTTGTGCTTGCGCTGCTTGTCCAGCTGACTCTTGCGCTGCTGACTCTTGCTGCAAGAAGGCTTGTGAGAAGGCTTGCTGCGATTCAGTCGCTGCCTAACTTTACAGCATCATCGACCAGACGACGTATCTCGTCGTATTGCCCGAAGCAGAGGTGACTGGTAAGGAAGTTCTCGAAACTCCGCCCGCCTTTGATTTCGGGCTCTTTTTGTTTCCTTTCCTGTCGTAGGCGTTTGCCGAGGCAGGTGAGGAGGTCGTACAACTGGTGACCTCGGACATAGAGGTAGCAGTTGTCGCGATGCACACCAAGGTCCTGACAACGAGCCTCATACCAAGTGGGGTCAGCCTCGGGATATTGCTTGCGGAAGTGTGTCTCCAACTTACGGACTCGTTCTTTGAGTATCTGTAGGAGGGAGGCACCGTTGTTTTCTGTGGCGCGTGCTCCGATGGGAAGTGTAAGCAGACGGTGGAACACCCGTTGCGGAAAAGCCTCGGGCGATACGCCTTGCAGATAGAGTTGCCAAACCAGTAGCGGATAGACGATTCGGCTGTATTCCCGAAGGAACGCGACGAAGTCGAATTTGATTTCGCCGCAACACTCCACTTCGGCCTGATTGGCATTCTCGCCAAAGCAGAAATGGTTCTCGAAACTATAGGTATAGGTCTGAAGGATAAAGTGTTGGGCATCGACGTCGGTCTGTTGGTTCAGATAGCGGTAATCGCTGTCGATGGCTATCCAAAAACGTTTGTCGAGGAAGTCCTTGTAATGCAGGCATTGGGTACAACCGCAAGTGACGTTGCCGCCGATGCTGCGGGAGGAGGTAATGAATCGGAATTTCTTGTTGGGAAGTGCCTGTCGCAGAATTTTGCCCCAGAAGATTTCGTCGTTCTTGTTCTCGATATGGATGGCCGCAGTATATCCGTACAATTTCGTTTCGGCCTTGAAGCGCTTGGCGGCAAGGCGGTAGAAATCGTATTTTTCCTGGTCGGTATATTGCGGTCTTCCTTCTAAGTTCATCGTTCAATCAAGTCGTTGATGAAGACGAGTTTGTCTTCCCAGCCGTCGGCAAAGATATTCGGCGAGTGGGTGGTCATGATGATCTGACAGTTCTCGTTCAATTCGTGCATCATGGTGATGAGTCGGTCCTGCCATTCGACGTGGAGCGAGATTTCGGGTTCGTCCAACAGGAGCACGTTCGGTTTGTCTTCCATGAGGAAGAGGGTAAACAGCAGGAGCAGAATCTGTTTCTCACCAGCCGATAGGCGACTCATCTCGATAGTGAGGTCACCCTTGCGGAAGATGACTCGGTTCTTGTCATCTATCTCGATGTGCTTGCCGGTCGATTCAAAGAGCATGTTGATCATCTCGAAAAACTTCTCGATGCGCTCTTGTTTCTGCATGGCGGTCTTGAGGTCCTTGAGCATACTCAGGCGGTAGTCGGAGAAACTATAGACCGTGGGCGTACGCTGGTAGAGAACCGAGTCGAGCGAGATGCCCAACTGCGAGAGCGAAGACTTCTTCGAGGCCGGTACGTCGAAGGTGTTGACATAGTGGAAGCAATCGGCGCTGGCGAAACCACCGTAGTTTGGCTTGTGTATCATCTGTTTGCCGTCGAAGGTCATCTCGCCCAGAGTGGTCTTGATGTTGACTTTCGATTTGAGCATCTTGCAGAACTTGTCGTCCTTGACAAGGACCGACTTGATGAGGTTGAGCATGGTGGTCTTACCGAATCCGTTCTGTCCAACGATGATGTTGATCTTGGGATCCAGGTTGTTCCACGTCAGCGTGGTGTCGCCCCACATGCTGGTTATCTTGATGTCGGTGATATAAACAGGTTCTTCCATAATAATAAGAGTTTGCAAAGGCGAATGATTGCTATGTGTGGGCAAAGATAGGTCGTTTTGAGAAGAAATGCAAATTTTTGTCGAGAAAAGTAGGGCCGATGGGGAAAAGGGGCACGAAAAAGGGGAGAAAGGTACGATAGACAGCCAAAAAACATAAAAAAGGGAATCGACAATCGACGACTCCCTTTAACTTCTTTCGTTGGACATCAAGTTGTCCTTATCTTTTAGCCATAATGAATTCAGGCGCAGCGCCTTCCTCTTTGCCGACCAGGATATAGATGCGCGAACGGACCTTGTTGCCATCGGGTGTAGCGGTCTCGACGGTGAACTCATAGTCGGTGCCGTTGTCCAAGGTGCGAGAACAAACCTCTACCGGTGTGCCCAAGGGCATAGGGTAGGAGCCACAGGCGGCGTTGAAGATCTCGACGTCGGCATCCGTGACGGGTTGCTTGTCGGAGTAGCTGGGCAGTTCGGGCAACTGACCTGGCTTTACACCAATCTGTATGAGGAACTTATCCAATTCTTCGGAGGCAGCCGAAACACGTGCCGTGCGGACACCGTATCCTGGCAGCAGTTTTGCTCCTGGCAGGGCAGCCTTCAACTTGTCGGTGCTGGTGTTGAGACCTCCGCTACCGAAAGTGCAGAAGGGGATGACCACTTTGCCCGACAGATCGACCTGCTTGATGAGGCCTGCAATAGGTTGAGCGTAGGTGCCAAACCAAACGGGATAACCCAGATAGATGGTGTCGTAGTCTGCCACGTTGCGTGTCAGCTTTTGGATGACAGGGGCTTCGTTTTCGGCAAATTCCTTCTGGCAACGGACGATGGTCTGATTGAAATCGCCGTCGTAAGGTTGTTCACATACGATGGAGTCGATGTCGGCTCCCGTCTTGAATTGCAGCAACTTAGCTACCTGTTGCGTGGTACTTGTCTGTGAATAATAGAGCACGAGACTCTTGCTCGATGGCTTGTCGCCTTGGCTGGTGCATGCACACAAGGCAAGGGCGGACATGAGGAAAAGTAGATTCTTTTTCATGGAGTTGTGAATGTTTATTGACCCCTACCCATTTTCCCCTCACCTAAAGGTTCGTCTTCTCGCGAAGGGTTATCAACCCTTCTTTTTGCTGCGAGGACCCCGAGGGGAGGGGAATGGTTGCCCAAAAGTAGGGAGTCGATGTATGGTATGTTGTGTAAAAGCCCCCTCCTCCCAAGGGAGGAAGGAGTGCGGTCTTCTGTTATTTAGCTGGATAGCCAACGGGGTTGTTGAGGATAGGAACCTGGTTGGCGTTGAGGTTCAACAACTTACTGATGGCGGCTCCGTCCATCGTGGCGCGAGGTACGGTAGCCAGACCGACGGCGGCACAATAGAGGTTGATGTTCTCGCAGACGATGCCGGCGTCAACTGCTACCATCACCTTGGCATGGTCGCCGGTGCTGCCGAACTTGTCGTAGTCGCCCACCATGACCAACGATACAGGGGCCGACTTGGCAAAGGCTTGCCGACCTGCTACGATGCCACGGTGGTCGCCCTTGGCTACCTCCTTGAGTTGGTTGGTTTGTGGCAGATATTCGCTGACGCCCTTGGCGGTAAAGACGAAGAGGCGGATTTCCTGCTTGTTCATCGCTGTGGGCGAGGTGATATGTCCGTCGGGACGATTGACACCACAAGCAGCCCAAAGCAGGTTGGACAACTCCTGGTCGGTGAGTTCCTTGTTACTGAATGCACGTTCCGAGTGTCTGGTTGAGAGCGCTTCCATGACCGAGAGAGACTTCAGGTTCTTCTGAGGTGCGGGTAAGGTGGTTTGTCCGTAAGCCATCACACCAAGCAGCATAATAGCTGCCGAAAGAAAAGCTTTTTTCATAATTAATGGTATTTTGTTAAAGTGTGGGGTAATCATAGCAATTTGGCAACTTTCTCCAACCATTCCCGATCGATGTCATCGAAGGTGGCCAGTTCGGCGCTGTCGATGTCCAATACGCCGACAATCTCTTCGCCGTGGCGGATAGGGACGACAATCTCGCTACGCGATGCCGACGAGCAGGCAATGTGGCCGGGGAAGAGTTCCACGTCGGGGACCACCTGTGTCTTGCCTTCTGCCCAAGCGGTACCGCACACGCCACGTCCTTTCTTGATTCGGGTGCATGCCATCGGTCCTTGGAAGGGGCCTAAGACGAGCCATTCGGGCGAGATAACTCGGTAGAAACCAGTCCACCAGAAGCCGAAGGTCTCGTGTATCATGCTGGCCACGTTGGCCATGTTGGCAATCGGGTCGCTCTCGGCTTCCACCACCGAGGCAATTTGTGGCAACAGGGCTGCATACTTTTCCGCTTTGCCACCTTGAGAGATATCTAAGTGTTCAGACATAGGGTGAAATTGATAATTGAAAATCTGCTCGGAAAGGAAAACCTGTCCATCTGCTGGGAGCCGGAAAAGCCCCCGCAGATGGAACGGATTTCTAGATTACAGAGCGAAAGGATTCTCGCCTGGGTAGAGCTGGCCGGCTGGGAGAGGAGTGTTGATGTCCTCTACGCCGAGCAGGTGCAGAGCCTCGAAGAGGATCTTGCCGACATGCTTGAAGGCGTATGCGCCATGGTGTGGGAAGCGCTTCTGTACCAGGACGTGACGATAGAAACGTGCGAAGCCTGGAATAGCTGCGATGCCGATGCCACCGAAAGAGCATGGATCGATGTCGAGGAAGTGACCCTGTGCGATGTAGCTGACGAGCTTAGCATCCGAGTTCGACTGGAGACGGAACATCGTGGTCTCGCTGGCCTTGATCTGACCCTCCAAGGTACCCTTGGTGATATCTTCGCCCATCAGACGTGCTTGGATCAACTGGTACTTGATCTTGCAATCCTTCATGCACTGTGAACAGGTGTTACCGCAATGGAAGCCCATGTAGAGGTCCTTCTTGTCGGCACCTGCCAGGTTAGCACCTGCTGGGATGACGTCGTCCGGTACAGAGTTGTTGATGTCGAGCAGGGTAGCTGGCATCTCTGTAGCACACTCTGCCATGAACTCAGAGACAGCACCATAGAGGTCCACCTCACAAGCCACTGGAATGCCACGGCCAGTGAGACGTGAGTTGACGTAGCATGGCTCGAAGTGGAAGACAGGCTGCCAGGCTGGCCAGCACTTGTTGGCAAACACAGCATAGTCGCAAGCGCCGCGGTTGTTCTCATACCAGTCGATGAGGGCCAACTCCAACTGAGCCATCTTGGGCAGAATCTCTGGATAGGTGTTGCGCGATGCACCGAGTTCCTTAGCCATATCGGCAGCGATAGCCTCGATCTCCTTGGTGCGGCCGGCCACCTTCTCGAACTGACACTTCAGGTCGAGCTCCGAGTTCTCCTGTACCTCAACGCCGAGGTCATAGAGTGGCTGGATAGGTGCGTTGCAAGCCAGGAAGTCGAATGGACGAGGACCGAAGCCGAACACCTTCAAGTTGCGCATGCCGATGACGACGCGGGCAATGTGACGGAAGTCGGCCAATTCCTTGACGGCCTCCTGTGGCGTAACGTTTGGATACTCAGGGATATAGACACGCAGACGGCGCATGCCGACGTTGTAGCTGAAGTTGAGCACGCCGCACAGCGCGTCGCCACGGTCGGAGGCGAGGTTGGCCTTGCCCTCTTCCTTGGCTGCCAGCACCATAGCTGGACCCTGGAACTTCTGGACGAACATGGTGGTAGGACCCTCTGGACCGAAGTTGCCGAGGAACATGCAGACGGCGTTGATGCCATTCTCCTTAGCCCATGCCAAGGCCTTCATCGTGTCATTCTCGTTCTCGATGGTGACAGGACAGTCGTACACTTCTGGAAGGTTAGCCTTGCGCACCTCAGTCATGAGGGCGGCCAGACGGGCTTGCGTCAGGGTGATAGGGAAGCAGTCACGGCTTACACCTACGATACCCAATTTCACAACAGGTTGATTGATCATTGTTGTTTTGAGTTTGTTATTAGAATATGATTTAGAATAGTTGTACTTCTTATGGGGTTCTTGTCAATTTGCACAATAAGTGTCGATGTAGGGTCTGTCGGCATGTCGCCCGACTTCGGAAAACCATCTTCTTGACCGACCACTTTTGCGCGTCTCAAAGGTATATATTTTTTTTCGGATTTGGCAAGGGTTGGGCTCCTCTTTTTTTATTTTTTAACGCATATTTTTCGAGGAACGGCGAAGTCCCCCCTTATTGTCAAAATTTACCTATATCGCCCGCTCCTTTCACCCTATTATGAGGGTATTATCATCCTTCTATCACCCGTTATGGAGCTCTTTCAAGGGGGTAATTGTTTGGGGAGATAAAGAAGATAAAGGAGGTCAAGAAGTAAACGGACGAATGAAAGAGAAAATGAAAAATTAAAATTGAAAAGTGAAAAATTAACTTTCCAAGCTCCTAAGCGCCGAAGGCCATTAGTGTGAACGAAGTGAACTTTTAGTGGCTCGAAGAGCCCTTTAGCCTTATTTGTGTTCTGCGAAGTACTTCCACAGTGGTGCTATGTGTAGCGCCTGGATCATCTGTCCCGTTTCCAGCATCTCGCGCACTTGGGCAGGGGTGAAGATATCGACGTGGATGTCCTCGGTGGGCTCCTGATGTTGTTCGCACAGTTTCTCGACACCGGTGGCCAAGAAGGTGTAACTCAGGTTGGTATGGTTGGTCGGGTTGGCCGATGCGGTCATGAAGAGTGACCACTCGCCACCGCCAAATCCTGTCTCTTCGCTCAACTCTCTTTTGGCAGCCTCAAGGGGTGTCTCGCCGGGGTCGATGACTCCTGCCACCAACTCGAAGTGCGTTTCGCCGAGGGCATGCCGATATTGGTCCTCCATCACGAAGTTCCCCTCTTTGGTGATGGCGATGACGTTCACCCAGTCGGGAAACTCCAGCACGAACCACTCCGGCACGATACTGCCCGAAGGCAACTGCACCTTGTCCATGCGCAGGTTCATCCATGTGCCCTTGCTGAGCAACTTGGTGCTTTCCAGCACCTTCCATTTTCTATTTTCAAGTTTGGGAAGCATAATGTCTAAAGGTAGTTAAGGGAAGTGAAAGCCTTTTAAGGGAAGTGACAAGGAAGTGACAAAGAAGTGACAGGGACGTTTGTTGCTGCTGTCAAGGATTCCTCCGATTTTGGATTATTCTGATTATTCCGACTGATTATTCCGACTATTCAGAGTACTCCGATTATTCAGACTATTCAGAGCACTCAGATTATTCCGATTACTCCGACAATCCACCCTCTCCGCTCGACTCTTTTTCAGTCCTTCTGCAAAGATGGCATTTTTTGTTCAGTTCTCCAACTTCTTGGCCCTAAACTTGGTGCCCGAAAGTGTTTCGCGAACACCTCGTCCGATAGTTTGTTATCCAAAATTGCCAATATTTTGTTCAAAACGCGCTCAAAATTGCCAAGTGTCAATCTTTTTCTTTATATTTGCGGGCGGAAGTATAAGGTATCGTCCGATAACTCCTGTTATCTCCCATTAACTCCATAATTAACAACACTCTGCATGAAAAACCTTCTGTCACTTAGTCTCCTGACTTTATTGGTTGGCGCAACCGCCGCCGTAGCACAAAACCCCTATCTTCCGTTGTGGGAGTTCATTCCCGACGGCGAACCCTATGTCTTCGACGATCCCGACAACCCCGGCAAACAACGTGTCTATATCTATGGTTCGCACGATACCGAGGACAGTATCTATTGCGGTCGCGACCAAGTGGTTTGGTCGGCTGCGGTCGATGACCTGAAGCATTGGCGCTTCGATGGAGTCATCTTCAAGTCGGACAAGGATGCCAATGGTAAGTTACTCCATCCCAAGGGTTTGGCCGATGTGCTCTATGCCCCCGATGTGGCGGAAGTCAAGGATGCCCAGGGCAACAAGATGTACTATCTCTATCCCAACGCCCAGGCCTACGGTCGTGGCAATCTGGTTGCCAAGTCGAAGCGTCCCGACGGTCCTTTCGAAGTCTGCAACTGGGACCCCAACAATCCGACGGCTACTGTCGGACCTTTCGCTTTCGACCCTGCCGCTTTCATGGATGACGACGGTCGTGCTTATGGCTACTGGGGTTTCGAGACCTCTTGGGCGGCCGAGTTGGACCCTGCGACCATGGCCACTGTCAAACCGGGCACCGAACCTATCCGCAATATCCCTGGATTCAAGGAGGACAAGACCTTCCGCTTCTTCGAGGCATCGTCCATCCGCAAGATCAAGGACAAGTATGTCTTCGTCTATAGCCGTTGGACCAACGACGGGGAGGATGGACTCCCTCAGAGCAACTACACCTTGGCCTATTGCTATAGTAATCACCCACTTGGCCCTTGGACCTATGGCGGCACCATCATCGATGGCCGAGGCAAAGAGTTCCGCCCGGACGGCACCACGGTGGCCACGGCAACGCCTTTCGGCAATACGCATGGCAGCATCTGCGAGATCAATGGTCAATGGTACGTCTTCTACCACCGTCAGGCGGGTACCACCGAGTATTCGCGTCAGGCCATGGTCGCTCCCATCCGTGTCGAAGTGATGGAGGGTACGACGGGTTACGGCCGTATCTCGGAGGCCGAATATACCTGTGAGGGATTCAGCACGGAAGGTCTTGATCCTTATGCCGTTTGCCCTGCCGGCATCGCCTGTTATATCTTGGGTCCGACCCCTGCCACGCAGGTCTATCCCACTGTCTATTATTCGGGCTCTCATTCTGCCGTTGTGCGTGGTATGCACTACGATGCCAAGGATCCTTACGACCCCGCCATCAACCTCTGTCCGTTGGTCAACAACACCGCCGGCTCCGTCGTTGGTTACAAGTATTTTAACTTCTCCAAGACCTACGGTAAGAAGGACATCAAACTCTATTTCGACATGGCGTTCAACGACATCGCCTGCGACGTGCAGGTCTATCTGGATCGACCCTCCGAGGCCGAGGGCGGTGTCCTGTTAGGCACCATCCGTTGTCTGCCTGGCACCAAGAATCCTACCTCGCTGCCTCTCAACCGCCTCCAGTATTACAACGGCAAGCACGCCCTCTTCTTTGTCTTCTCGTCCAACACCAAGGGCAAGGACCTCTGTCGCTTCAATAACTTCTATTTCAAGGCGAAGTAAATCCCCCCTCTCCCCGAGAAACACAATAAATATTCTCTCGCAATAATAATCTCTCGCAGAGTGTAAGAGAGTGTAAATGAGTTCTATACCATTTGCTGGTAAGCCTCTGTTTCACTTCTTTACACTCATTTAGATTTGCACCAGTCAAGATTAATCCTTATCTTTGCATATATATACAAAAAGGATTAACCACCGAGTTACAAGTGAACTAATTTCC
>CACYQQ010000128.1 GCA_902776605.1 uncultured Bacteroidales bacterium
AGATTGTCGATATCTTTGCCCGTCTCGGTTTCTCGATTGCCGAAGGTCCTGAGGTAGAAGACGACTGGCATGTGTATGGCGCCTTGAACTTCGCCGAAGATCACCCTGCCCGCGACATGCAGGACACCTTCTTCATCCAGCAGAATCCTATCGTCGTGTTGCGCAGTCACACCTCCAGTGTTCAGGTGCGTGTGATGGGCGAGCAGAAACCACCTATCCGTGTGGTTTGTCCAGGTCGCGTATATCGCAACGAGGCAATCTCGGCACGTGCACACTGTTTCTTCCACCAGGTGGAGGGCCTCTATATTGACAAGAACGTCAGCTTTGCCGACTTGAAGCAGGTATTGCTCCAGTTCGCCAAAGAGATGTTTGGTCCAGATACCCAGATCCGTCTGCGTCCATCTTACTTCCCATTCACCGAGCCATCGGCCGAGATGGATGTGAGCTGTACCCTCTGCAAGGGCAAGGGTTGCGCGATGTGTAAGGGTGCCGGTTGGTTGGAGATCTTGGGTTGCGGTATGGTTGACCCTGCCGTTCTCGAGGCTTCGGGCATCGATAGCAAGGAGTACACCGGTTATGCCTTCGGTATGGGTGTGGAGCGTATCGCGAACCTTAAATATCGCGTGAAGGACCTCCGCCTCTTCTCGGAGAACGACCAGCGCTTCCTGGACGAGTTTACGGCAGCGAAGTAAAGACCCCAGGACCCCCTCGGTCCCCCTGCTTAGGGGGAAGATTGGTTACTACAATCTAATCTTTTTTTTAGTTTGATTTAGTAAATATTTGTCTTTAGGGGATAACTCCTCCCCTCGGGGAGGTCGGGTGGGGGTCTTGTCTACTTTTTTTCTTTTCTTTTCTTTCATTATGGACTTAATTCCTTCATTTCAAGTAGATCATACCAACCTGAAGCCAGGCATCTACGTGAGCCGTCAGGATGAGGTGGGCGGCGAGAAAGTCACCACTTTCGACATCCGTATGACCGCCCCGAATCAGGAGCCGGCTTTGGCACCAGCAGCGATACACACCATCGAGCATATTGTAGCCACTTACTTGCGTAACAACGAGCAGTGGAAGGAGCGCGTTATTTATTGGGGACCCATGGGTTGCCTGACAGGTAACTACCTCATTATGAAAGGAGAACCATCGTGCGAGGAGATGCGGAAGTTGATGATAGATGCCTTCTCGTATGTGGTCGATTATCAAGACGAAGTGCCAGGCACGACACCATCTACATGCGGTAATTACCTGTTGCATGACCTGCCGATGGCCAAGTGGGAAGCCAAGCGTTATGTGGCACGCCTCAAGAATGAATTCTGTTGTGAGTATCCGGGAGTGGAGCGACCACAGGACGTCAATGGTAAGCAATTCTTTGATGCTTAATAGATTGATATGAATAAAATCAATATTTTGATTTGTAGTCTGCTCTCTTGCCTGCCTTGTGCTGTCAGTGGGCAGACTTCAATGTCTCTGAGAGATGGAAATGTGTTGACCGCGAACGAGCGAAAAGCCAAACCTTATTGTTCACATAACTGGAAACAAGAAGTATTGCACGGAGGTGTGATTCGAACCAAGGCAGCCGATGGTCGTCGAACAGGCAACCATTATCTGGTGTTGGAGCCTGGATTGTCGAGCCTCCTGCGTATGGACTTCGTGAATGGCTATACCGTCGGTCCAGAACTGACTTTGGGCTATGTGCGACAGAATCAAAGTCGAATAGAGTTGGATGCCAACGTAGAGTACGGTTTCAGCCGTCGTGCCTGGATGGGCGAGGGGGCGCTCCGTTATGTGGCTACCCCTGCCCAAGATAGTTGGATAGAGGTGTTTGGAGGTCGTCGCACCACCGACTTCGACTCCGAACCCTTGATGGACAAGGCACAACAGTCGATAGCGGTAGGCCTGTTCGGTTGGAACGGACATAAACTCTATGAAGCCAGCAAGATAGGTGTTCGCGGACGTTGGTGGGTGGCGCGCGACCTTTGGATAAAAGGCGGCGTTTGGTATGAAGGGCGCCGAGAGATGACCAACCATCGCAAGACCAACTCCTTCGGCATCCATCCAGAAATCAATGTGCCTGTATGCTATGATATGCCGGTACAATATGGATACATCTCCGTCTCCACTTCACACCCTTGGAGACCTTCGGGCGACTATTCCACCATTTCAGTTGAACCGGTTGAAAACTTCCACGTTGTTCCGTTGTTCAACTGGGAGAGAAATCCTTTCCTAAACTGGCAGGAAGACCATCTGTGGCGAGCCGACCTGACCTTTGAATATATTCCTCAAAGCACTCTCGTGGTGGAGGATGATATGCACAATCGGGTGAAATCGACCAAGCCAACCCTGAGATTTGCACTCAAGACAGCTTGGGATGGTGGCGATCATCAGTGGGGCGGCAGAGTCGCTACCTATGATGCTTACGCCGATGGATATGACCGTTTCCGCTATCTGTATTTTGATGTAAGCATTGAGCAACAGATAGTTAGAGGCCAGCATCAGTTCTCCTATTTCGGCGCTGTGGGTGGCATTCCCATCAACCGCAATGTGGGTCTGATGGACTATCGGCATTTCGATGCAGCGCACTTCTGTTGGCAGAACTCATTGAAAAACAGTCTGACATGGTTCTCGTTGCTCTCCAATTATGAGTCATCGACAGGCAATGTCTGGAACGAGCTGCATGGCGAGTATAAATATCAGCACAACGACCTCTTGGGTCAATATGTGCAGTTGCATTTGCTCCATGCTCCAGAACGGCCCCATTTGGAGTTGTCCTATGGTTGGCAGTTGGAACAGCAGATGCGTCTGGGTCTCTCCGTCGGTTTTGATGAAATTTACCAAGACTTCACTTTCGATGGAGTTGGATTTAATCTGATCATTGAAGTCAAGTAAAATTTTTCATTTTTCAATTTTCACTTTTCAATTCTAACTATGGCTCCCTTGGCAGAAAGAATGCGTCCAAAGACGCTGGATGGATATATCGGACAACAACATCTGGTGGGTCCGAACAAGGTGCTGCGCCGCATGATCGAGTCGGGACGAATTGCCTCGTTCATCTTGTGGGGTCCTCCTGGTGTGGGCAAGACCACCTTGGCCAAGATTATTGCCCAGACCTTGGAGTTGCCGTTCTACACGTTGAGTGCAGTGAGCAGCGGCGTGAAGGATGTGCGTGAGGTGATAGAGCGAGCCAAAAAAGACCGTTTTTTTCATCCCGACCATTCGCCTATCTTATTTATAGATGAGATACACCGTTTCTCGAAGTCACAGCAGGACTCTCTGTTGGAGGCAGTTGAGACGGGAGTGGTGACTTTGATTGGTGCCACCACGGAGAATCCATCGTTCGAGGTGATACGCCCGTTGTTGAGCCGTTGTCAGGTCTATACGCTCAAACCCATTTCGGACGACGACCTGTTGCAACTCTTGCAGCGCGTGCTGGAGACCGACGAGGTTATCTCGAAGCGCAAAGTGGAGGTGAAGGAGACCGCTGCGCTGCTGCGTTATGCGGGTGGCGATTGCCGAAAGTTCTTGAACATCATCGACTTGGTGTGTGGCGAGTATGCCGACGACGACTTCGAATACGAAGAAGACGAAAACGATAACGAAGACGAAGATAATAACGAAAACGCAAACCAAAACGAAAAAAATAACGAAAACGAAAACCAAAACGAAAAGGTTTTGGTTATCACCGACGAGTTGGTAGTGGCGAAGTTGCAGGCCAATCCGATGGCCTATGACAAAGATGGCGAGATGCACTATGACTTGGTATCGGCTATGATTAAGTCCATCCGAGGTTCCGATCCCGATGCCGCTATCTATTACATGGCGCGCATGATAGAGGGTGGAGAAGACCCGGCGTTCATTGCCCGCCGACTGGTGATTTCGGCTTCCGAGGATATCGGATTGGCCAATCCGAATGCACTATTGTTGGCCAATGCCGCTTTCGATGCCGTGCAGAAGATTGGTTGGCCCGAAGGACGGATTCCGTTGGCCGAGGCCTGTGTCTATCTGGCATCGTCGCCGAAGAGCAATGCCGCCTACAATGCCATCAATAGTGCCCTCCAGAAAGTGCAAGAGACTGGAAATCTGCCTGTTCCGTTGCACCTGCGAAATGCGCCTACCCAGTTGATGGCAAAGCAGGGATATGGGCAGGGGTATAAGTATGCCCATGACTATCCGGGTCATTTTGCTTACCAGCAGTATCTGCCCGATGCTTTGGTACAAGAAGGCGGGATGCAGCAGAGTCTGTTCTATCACCCTCAGCCCAATCCTCAGGAGGATAAGTTGAAGGCGCAACTTAATTCGTTGTGGGGAGAACGATTTAAATAGCCCATTTTGTATAGTGCATTGGTAAAAATGCGTTAAAATGTTGGATTTTTCGGACTTTTTATAATAATATTGACCAAAAATGGCTATCAAGACGAAAAATTTGCTACATTTGCACTCGCTAAATCCTTAACCATTTTTATATTTAACAAAAATGAAAAAGTATAACTTTTATGCAGGACCCTCCATTCTGAGTCCATTTGCAATCGGTGAGACCGCTAAGGCAGTAGAGAACTTCGCAGGCACAGGCTTGTCCATCCTCGAAATCTCGCACCGATCCAAGGAATTTCAGGCTGTGATTGATGAGGCTAATGCACTCATTAAGGAATTGCTGGAGGTGCCAGAGGGCTACGAGGTACTCTTCCTCGGCGGCGGTGCAAGTCTTCAGTTCTATATGCTGCCTCTGAACCTGCTGAAGAACAAGGCCAGTTACATCGACACCGGTACTTGGGCTCACAACGCCATTGGTCAGGCTAAGTTGGTCGGCAATGTAGAGGTCGTAGCTTCAAGTGCTGATAAGAATTATACTTATATTCCAAAGGACTACAAGGTAGCCGCTGACAGCGATTACTTCCACTATACAAGCAACAATACCATCTATGGTACAGAGACCTTGAAGACTCCAGAAGTCGGCGTGCCTCTGTGTTGCGATATGTCTTCAGACTTCATGTCTCACCCAGTAGATGTCAGCAAGTTCGATTGCATCTATGCTGGTGCACAGAAGAACGTAGGTCCTGCCGGCGTTACTATCGTCATCGTCAAGAAGGACATCCTGACCAAGGAGGGTCTGCCAACCATGTTGGACTACCAGACTCACGTCAAGAAGGGTTCTATGTTCAATACACCTCCATGTTTGCCAATCTTCACTTGCTTGCAGACCCTGAAGTGGTACAAGGAGTTGGGCGGTTTGAAGGTCATGGAGCAGCGTGCCATCGAGAAGGCCGCTATGCTGTATGACGAGATTGACCGCAACCGTCTCTTCAAGGGTACCGTTGCAGTCGAGGATCGTAGCCGCATGAATGTCTGCTTCGTCATGAACGACGAGTATGCAGAACTCAACGACCAGTTCTTCGAGTTCGCTAAGGGTAAGGGTATGGTCGGCATCAAGGGGCACCGTTCTGTCGGTGGTTTCCGTGCCTCTCTCTACAACGCTATGCCTAAGGAGGGCGTCGAGGCTCTCGTCGCTTGCATGAAGGAGTTCGAAAAGACAGTTTAAGAGAGGTTGTAAGGTTTTGAGGTTGTAAGGTTATAAGGTAAGTTACTTATACTTTCTTATTACCGGACCTCGGCAAGTTTTCTTCAAAATCGTGGTAATCCACCTCAAAACCTTAAAACCTCATAACCTAATAACCTTACAAACATGAAAGTTTTAATTGCAACTGAAAAGCCTTTTGCTGCTGCTGCCGTCAAGGCCATGGAGGAGGTGCTCACTGCTGGTGGCATCGAAGTAGCAAAATTGGAGAAATATACAGAGAAGAAGCAACTGTTGGAGGCTGTAGCCGATGCTGATGGTATTATCATCCGTTCAGACATTGTGGATGCCGAGGTGCTTGATGCCGCCAAGAACTTGAAGTTGGTGGTTCGCGCTGGTGCCGGTTATGACAATATCGACCTCGCTGCTGCTACCGCCCACAACGTGGTTGCCATGAATACCCCAGGTCAGAACGCCAATGCCGTTGCCGAGTTGGTATTCGGTATGCTGCTCTTCCAGTGCCGCAACCAGTTCAGCGGTGCTGCCGGTACTGAGTTGATGGGCAAGACCTTAGGTCTGCATGCCTTCGGTAATGTGGCACGCAACGTGGCTCGTGTAGCTAAGGGCTTCGGCATGGAGGTTTATGCTTACGATCCTTTCCTCACCAAGGAGCAGATTGAGAGCGCAGGTGTCAAGGCTGTTGCCTCTATTCCAGAATTGTACAAGACCTGTCAGTACGTTTCACTGCACTGCCCAGCCACCAAGGAGACCATCGGTTCTATCAACTACGACCTGTTGAAGACCATGCCAAAGAATGCGTGCCTCATCAATACGGCCCGTAAGGAGGTGATTGACGAAGCAGGTGTGTTGAAGTTGATGGAGGAGCGTGAAGACTTCAAGTACATCGCCGATGTGAAGCCAGCTGCTGCTGACGACTTCGTAGCCAAGTTCGGTACCCGCGTATTCTTCACTCCTAAGAAGAGCGGTGCTCAGACTGCTGAAGCCAATGCCAATGCCGGTATTGCTGCCGCCAAGCAGAGTGTCGGCTTCTTGAAAGAGGGCATTGATAAGTTCCGTGTCAACTAATTTGATATAGTCCAAATTCGCAATTTCGCCCTCAATTACTATAATTTTGGGAGCGAAATTGCCAATAAATGATATAGAAAGACATTGAAACAGAAGGCAAACAATGAGTTTGATTCCTTCCTGAACGAGTGCCAAACCTATGTTTGGGAATGGTATATCCCGGAGCAAATAGTGCGCTTCGGGATACCTTCGTTGAATAGCCTTTGGGTCAGCGACAGCGACAATCACATCAAGTTATCGACGATGTTGGAGCGTGTCCATCCGGATGATATCCAGAAGATTTTTGTTCGACAGAGTTCCCCCATCTATCGTTCGGACAAGATGTTCGAGGTGGACCTTCGACTCAACGTGGCAGCCGAGCTCTCTCCAGAGGGTAAGAGTTCTGGTCAGTATGAGTGGTATGGTTTTCGTGGCAAGATAGTCCGTCGCGATGAAAACGGGAAACCCGCTTATCTGCGTGGCGTCGCCATCAACATCGACCATCGCGTCAAGGTACAGCAGAAACTGATCGCTACCAAGGAACGCCAGATACAGACCCAGCGTCAACACACGGAGTACTGCCTGGGTGTGATGCAAGAGTTTAAAGCTTTCATCACCACGTTGGCAAGTCAGGCCGACAGTTTGATAACGGGAGAGTCCACAGGTTCGCGCGAGGAACATCTGCACGAAATCAATCAGTTGAAAGATCAGGGCATTCGTCTGATGGAATTGATGGACCGTGCCGACAGCATGGTGGGCGTACCGATGCATGACAAGGAGGCTGAGGTGACGCGCATCTCCCTTTGGGAGCATCTGGCTGAGTTACAGCAGGTTTACTCGCTCAAGATGCCGGCGGGCATGAAAGTCTATTTCTCCAACCTCTACGACGATGTGGCCATCTATGCGAATGTCAAGTTGTTGGATCTGTTGTTGGAAAATGTGGTCAACTGCCAGATTCACAATACGCGCAATGGTTATCTGACCTTGACCTACCAGACTTTGCCGTCGGGGCAGATTCAGTTCTCGGTGACCTGTACCGAGAGCGAGGCGCAGTTCGACAACCTGGAGTTGGTGTTGACCGAGGGAGGTATGAGTCTGAGTTTCTGCCGCTTACTGGCC
>CACYQQ010000129.1:0-8414 GCA_902776605.1 uncultured Bacteroidales bacterium
CTAGTTTGCCAAGGGCATCATCGGTATCATCCTTTGGTTGATCTGCCCTGCCCTGTGGCTCATTCTGCTTCTCGCCTCCATCGTCAGCTTCATCATCAATTGGCGCAACGTGGACAAGGAGAATGCCGCCCGCCGTGCTGAGTACAAACGACTTATGAACATACATGAGACCCGTCCGACGGTCAACGAATATAAGAAGTTCTGCCAACTCTATCTCGGTCCGAACGTGGGTGTCGTACCTCGTGGCGACATGGTGGCCTTGGCTCTGAAGCAAGCCGGCATCTCCGAAGAGGATGTCGCCAACGGCAACGGCAAGATCTACTTCTTCGCCAGCTTCGTGGACCGTAATGACTACAACGAGGACTCCGTCTATGCCGACGACGTTCTGCACGACATTGTCATCGACGTCTGCGTCGCTCTGCACGACAGCATCGTTTGCCTGAATACCAAAGACCGTCTGTGGGACACCACTTCGAACCAACCTCCTATCTTTGAGGAGATTGACGTGATGTACGACCGCATCTCGGAATTCCGTCCGGATGCCGCACTCAAGCAACTCAATATCATCTCCGACGGCCGAGTCACTGCCACGGTTGCCTATGGTTGGAAGGATTATCCGAGTCTCTTCCAATACCAGAGTACCAACATAAACGACGACTTGACCTATAGCCGCACCCGCACCTCGAACTTTGCCGAGTTCAAGAACTCGTTGTTCAAGATGCACACGGCCTATGTGCAGAAAAAGAAGTAAAAGACCACATCATAAACATTTTTTCTCAACTACCTAATACCTTTTAAAACTATGGGACTGTTTTCTAAAAAGAACGGCAAGAAAGAGACCAATGAGGAGGGCAACATCTCATTCACCGAAGAGGATCTCCGTGAACAAGCCCAACTGCCATGACTACCAGCAGCCACATCACCGAAGAGGACAAGAACGGCAACCAAGTCACCATCGACGATATCTACCCCTGCACCGAGCAGGAGTGCGACGAGATGGACAAGTTACTGAATCAGGCCGAAGCCGCAGCACGCGACAAGAACGACTCTTTCTTCAAGGAGCGTCTCGCCGAACTGCGCGACATCGTAGCCTGGAGCCGACAGAAACACTGGACCTTCAAGTGGCCATTGGTCTTCGGTTGCATCGTCTCCATCTTCCTGCTCAGCTGGTGCAAGAGTGATGCCGACCAGAGTGCACAACACGCCGACCGTCAATATCAGATGGTCGATAACTGGAAGGAACAGGATACCACCCTTACCTGGGCACAGTGCGAGAGGGTTTATGCTTCGACCGATTTCTCCAGTGCCAACCGCTACAAAGTTTCCAAGTTGCAAGACTTGAAACATAGCTTCGACCGTGTCGAACAAGAGATAGACATGGACAAGGGTCACCGCGATTATGTCGATAGCAAGCACGAAAAGGACAGCATCCAAAAGATTATAGACAGCAAACAGAAGCGTTTGAGTGAAATCAAGGCCAACTTCGACGCCGTGAACAAGATGTCGTTCAAGGAGTTGAAGAAAGAGGCTATGAAGTATGTGGAGCGCCGCAAGGAATCCACCGCCAGCGATGCCGCCTGGATCATGATCTACATCATCTTCTGCGTCATCCTCATTCCACTCTACATCTGGACCAGCCACCAACCCGGTTACTACATCACCCTGCACCGCAACGAGGCCAAGGCCTTGGGCTGTGTACAGAAGATTGGTTTCGGATTGGCCTCCTTCCTGCTGGGTGCCGGACTGGCCATGGCATTGTTGCCCGACTACAAGGTGACCACCTACTACTCCGACGGTAGCAGTTCGACGCACACCGAAGGCAACTCGGCCAACCTTATCATCCTCGGCATCAAGTTTGCCCTCATGGCAGCCGGCGTATTGGTCTATTGCTTCATCTCGTTGCTCATCATGACCATCGCCACCGTTTCTGCCCTGAAGCGCAAGTACGACTGGGGTAAGTTGGCCAAGCAGGCTGCCGTCGCCGCCACCGCTGCCGCCTCTACCGTGGCCGACACCGTTGCCAAGAAGACGTCCGCCGACAAGTCGGAAACCGAAGCTTAACCCATGCCTCCATAGCGAGGAAAAAGAATAACGACACGTCCGCCCTCTCCCGAGGGCGGACGTTTTCTTGTCCCAACCACCATCCCATCTTGCCATAATGCAAGGGTGAAATTTGGGTCAATCTTTGGTCTTGATTTGGTCATGGATTTCGGTCAATTCAACCTTACGCCAATCGATACTCAATCGATACCCAGCCCTCATCCAACCATCACCGCGAGGGAGGGGCAAGGGTGGATTGGAACGTGGGGTAGCCGACATCGACTGACGGGGCAAAAAGAAAGTCCTTCGGCGAAGGACTTGGCTATGAAATGCTGGGAGGGTGTCAATCGTGGTAATCGCTGTCCTTCCACTCGAACTTGATACGCTCGGGAACCAGATATTGGCCCACCTTGTAGTCGATGTTGGCCTTGTGCGCCTGGCTGAGTTGGTAACAACGGGGTACGCGATAGAGGCGGCCGTCCTTGACAAAACGGGCACCGGTCTGGTGGAAACGGAAGGGGATGTCGCGCTCCATGCACTGTGTGCGGAGGGAGAGGATCCAATCGTAGTAGCAGGGACGGGCATCGACCCCCGACTCGCCGCCTGCCGAGACCTCCTCGATGGTCGGGTCCAGGTAAGGGGTAAGGTCGATGGCGGTGAGCATCGGCGCCACGATGATGCGTTTGTGCTTGATGGGGAGCGAGAGAAAGATGGGGAGACGATAGTCGGCCATCTCCTGGTTCTCGACGGTGCATCCCACGATGACGTTGTCGTAGCCATTGCCCCAATCGTCGGGCACGCACTCCAGGAAGCGGTCGATGCGCTTGGTGAAGAAAAAGAACCAGAGGTCGCGGCGGCGTTTCATCATCTGCCAACAGTCCGCGCGCCAGGGGTCGGCATCCTTCAGGAGGAAGTCGGAGGTGAAGCAGGTGAAGACAATCTTGCCGCTATCCACCTTCCACGTCTTGTCGCGCTTGCGTTTCAACGGGAGGTCGAAATTGGCGGTCTTGCGGCACTCGCTGCTCGATATCTCACTGCCGTACATCTCGTCCTGCCGATAGACGTAGCAATACTTGCACCCAGGACTTATCTTGGTGCATCCATGCCACGGATTCCAGTCGGCGTATATTTCCCAATTCTCGGACATTGACAAAGGAAAAGAAAAACCCTCGAAAGACAGTTGACCCGTGGGTGGATTCTGCCCTTCGAGGGTGAGTGATTATTTCAACTCCAGACGGACGACGTTCTCGACATGCTGTGTGTGGGGGAACATATCGACGGGCTGGATATGGGTGACGCGGTACTTGACATCGAGCAACTGGAGGTCACGGGCCTGCGTAGCGGGGTTGCACGAGACATAGACAATCACCTTGGGTTCGGCGTTGAGAATGACGTTGATGACATCCTCGTGCATGCCGGCGCGAGGTGGGTCGGTGATGATGACATCGGGACGGCCATGCTGGGCAATGAAGTCGTCGGTGAGGATATCCTTCATGTCACCGGCGTAGAAGAGGGTGTTCTGGATACCGTTGACGGCGGAATTGACTTTGGCATCCTCGATGGCCTCGGGGACATATTCGATGCCGACCACCTGTCGGGCACTGCGACTCACGAAGTTGGCTATGGTGCCGGTGCCGGTGTAGAGGTCATAGACCAAAGGCAACTGCTCCGGGGCCTTGCCATCGGCCGATGGTGCCAAGCCGGCAAACTGACGCGCATATTTATATAAGGTATAGGCCTGCTTGCTGTTGGTCTGATAGAACGACTTGGGTCCTACCTTGAAACGCAGTCCTTCCATCTCCTCGTAGATATGGTCCTTGCCCGACCAGCATCGGCAAGGGAGGTCGCTCCAAGCATCGTTGCACTTGGTATTGACCACATACATGAGGGAGGTGATTTGCGGGAATTGCTGCTGGAGATGGTCCAGGACGAGGCGGATCTGCGCTTCATTCTCTTCGCCGAAGATGACGATGAGCATCAACTCGCCAGTCGAGGCGGTGCGCACCACCATGTTACGGAGCAGACCTACTTGGTTGCGGAGGTCGTAAAAAGTGAGTCCCTGCGCAATGGCAAACTGGCGGATGTCGAGACGTATCTGGTTGGAGATATCGTCCTGCAACCAACACTTGCGGATGTCGAGCACCTTGTCGAAACAGTCGGGGATGTGGAAGCCGAGGGCATTCATGTCGTCATACTGCACACCCGACTTCACTTCGTCGAAAGTGAGCCAGCGCTTGCAGGAGAAGGTGAACTCTAACTTATTGCGGTAGTAGAAGATATCCTTCGAACCATCGATGGGCGAACACTCGGGCAACTGCACTTTGCCAATGCGGGTGAGGGCATCGACCACCTGTTGCTGCTTGAACTTGAGCTGCTCCTCGTAAGGAATGTGCTGCCACTTGCAACCGCCACAAACACCGAAGTGCTCGCACTTCGGCTCGATACGAACTGGGGAAGGTTGGATGATGCGCTCAATCGTTCCTTCGGCATACGAACTGCGGGAACGTCGTACTTGAATATCAACGACATCACCCACAGCACCGAACGGCACGAAGACCACTTTGTCGTTGACGCGAGCCAACGACTTACCTTCTGCTGCATAGGCAGTTATCTCAACTCCCTCCAAAAGAGGCTTTTTCTTATCCTTTCGACTCATGAATTTATGTTATTTAACATGTTTTTAGGAAAAAACAGGAAAATATTGCACTTTTTGCACCTTTTTTGCACGCAAGGCTTGGGCATGTCGTAAAAAGTGTTTATATTTGCATCGCTTACAAAACTTAACAATCGACTAAATTAACGCAAGATACAATACACTTCTAATACATTAAGAAAAGCACGACTTTAAGTCGAAATATACTCAATGTTTTATTTCTGACCAAAGTATAGGGTTGTCCTGATTCGGGGCGACCCTTTTTGGCGCGCCTTCGGGCGTAAGCCTTTCTGTTCGAGATAGTTTGACGATGACTTCAAGGGATAGGTAACTACGCTTGAACCCACCGCAAGGGACTATCACGCCAAGGGCTATTGTCGCAAATGCAGTATCTGTGAGCACCTTTGCGCTGCCGTCGGACGGTGTGTGATGAGCACCAAGAGACGGCGGTCGGTGGCCGAGAGTAAGTTGTCGAGCACCTTCTGCTCGGTGTCGGGGTCCAAGGCCGAAGTGGCTTCATCCAAGAGCAGGATTGGTGCCTTGCGCAACAAGGCTCGAGCAATGGTGATGCGTTGTGCCTGACCCTCGGAAAGTCCGCCTCCGCGCTCTCCACACGGGGTATCGAGTCCCTTGGGCAAGGTTCGGACAAAGTCGGCTGCGGCCCGATGGAGCGCCTCGTACATCTCTTCGTCCGAGGCTTCGTTGTTGCCCATCTGCAGATTGGTACGGATGGTGCCGCTCAACAATGTATTTCCTTGTGGCACATACGAGAAATAACGACGGCTGAATGCCGTCAGCGGTTGTGCCACCGTTCCGCTATAGAGTTCGACGCTGCCATAATCGGGACGTACCAACGCCAGCAACAGTCGAATCAAGGTGGTCTTGCCGACTCCCGTCTCGCCCAAGATGGCAACGGAACTGCCGGGCGTGAAGTCGAACGAGAAGTGTTCCAGCACCATGCGTTGCGGTTGTCCGTCGGCTTCATAGCGGAACGAAACATCGCTCAGACGTATGCCCACATCGGGCACCGCAAAGAGCGGCTGCGGTTCATTGGGTTCTTGTGGCAAAGCCATCAACTCCATGAGACGTTCGGCCGAAGTGAAGCACCGCACGAAGACGGGAATCTCCTTACTGAGGTCTGCGATAGGACGTTGCACCCTTGCCGAGAGTTGGAGGAAAGCCACCATCGTGCCGTAGCCGATGACCCCTTCCCATATCTGGATGACACCCCACCCGAAGGTAAGGAAATAACCCATAGCGAAGCCGCCGTTCATGCAAAGGCGAGTCAAGATGGAGAGTCGGGCACGCTGACGTACTTGACCTGTGAGGATATCCATCACCCGATCCATTCGGGTCATCGTGGCAGCGGTCTGTTCCAAGGTCTTGATGACCGACCGATATTGCAGGTTCTCTTGAATCTGGCATTGGATGGCACTGTCGCTATCGCGCACCTCGCGGATGATTCGGTGCATCCGGCGCATGTAGATGCGTGCCAATAGAAGGAACAATGGACTGATACACAAGATAATCCACGCCAGCGTTGCATCGAGCCACAACAGGAGCAGGAACGAACCTACCAATTGGAACATCAACACGAAGATGCCAGGCAAGGTGTCGGTGGCGAAACTCACCACGCTCGAAACATCGCCCTCGATGCGGTTCACCACATCGCCGGTATGGTACTTCTCGATGCCTCGCCACTCACTGTCAATCAAATGGCGCACCACCCGTTGCTTGAGTCGGTTGTCCAACTTGACATTGCGCACCTGACTGATCCAGGAACTCACTGCCGACGATGCCAACTCCCCCACGATGATGCAGGGCAGCAACAGAAGAACCTTTTTCACGTCCCCCTCGGTCGTATGCGAAGCAATATCTACTGCCCACTTGCAAACATAGACAAAGCACCACCCTAAAGTGATGTTCACCAACCCCAACAAAGTGCATATCACAATGCTACCTCGATACCCTTCGGATATCGACACCAACCATTTGAATATAGTGAGGTAGCGATGCATGACTTCTTTCGTTCGGGGGTAATGTTTAAGGGTTATCGGTTAAAGGTTAAGGGTGATAGAGACTATAGGAACTATAGATACTATAGGAAATATAGGAACTATAGTGACTATGGAAAATATGGGATGAGTGG
The DNA here is from genome assembly GCA_902776605.1 of uncultured Bacteroidales bacterium. Taxonomy (GTDB): domain Bacteria; phylum Bacteroidota; class Bacteroidia; order Bacteroidales; family UBA3663; genus Liminaster. Next base: position 6,843 of record CACYQQ010000129.1, read on the forward strand.
GAGCGTCCGTAGCAAACTACTTTACTCATTACCCTTTACTCTCTACTCTTTCTAAGCACCCTTTACTCTTTACTCTTTCAACCCTCACTCCTCAGCCAATCCGGCCTCTATCCATTTCTTGGCCAACTCGTTGCAGTCGTTCAAAGCCACGTCGGTGGGAACGTCATACTCGGCACAGAGGATATCGACCATATCCTCCACTTCGAAGTTCTTATCGACCAACTTCTCCCAAAGGAGGGCGGCCGTCTCGTTCAGATTGATGATACGGCTGAAGTCAATATTCACAGTACCTTCGGGCACCAGAATCTTCTCTCCACATACATCTCGCAAACCAAATCCGTCTTTTAATCTCATACGCTTATTGATAATAAGGAAACTTCTGAATCGTCTCCGTTAATAAGTTATTATTGGATTATAAACTATTTGTTTTCAATTCTTTCAATGTCTCTTCTTCCGCGAGAAGAGTACTGTCAACTTGAAGCAAACCCGATAGAACAGCAGCATCCACCGACGCAACCAAGTGGTGCGCATCCAGAACCAGGAATAGGTGCGCCACAGACGACTGTCCATCGACAGGTATCTCTCCTTTCGGCCCAAGTAGAAACCCTCAGCCACACCAATCACGTTGTCGGCGGTGCAGGTTTCTTGACCTCGGACATTGCCGTCGCCCCACAGGGTACAACCACCCTCCGCATCCATCGCCACCACCCGATGCAGGACGTAGCGGTTGTCGGTCGTGAGCACCAACGCCACCTCGCCTACCCGCACGGGACGTTTCTGAGGCGACACCAAGAGTACCTTGTCGCGCCCATTCTCCAAGAAAGGGCGCATGCTCCAACCCCGCACACGGAAAGTGGTGGTGTGTCCCTCCAGGAGATGCTGTCGCACCTCTTCCAGGAAGATATGGTTGGGTACATCAATGGTCTTCAACATCGGCTACTTTGCTTAGAATCACAATGTTGGGTCGGGCGGCAGAGTCACACCGGCAGGTTTCAAGCTCTGACGGTTCACGGCAAAACCTGCCTCGTCCAGAGCGCCGTCCCACGCTCCCATGCCTTGACTGCTCACCACCGCGGCCTCGCGGTAAGGGGTGCAATAGAGTTCATAGATAGGCACTTTCGACACCACCTCGGTCACCGCATCACATTGTGCCCGATAGAGATGCTTGTCCCACTTCACACCACTGCACGAAGGCAAAAGGAGGGCAAAGGCCAATACAGGGGCTTGCCGTACCAGACGACACTCGGGCGACTGGTTGATACGTGCAATGCCGCCAATAGGGAAACGGATGTCGCGATAACAATCGGTCTTGCCGCTCCAAGGCGAACCATAGACATAGACTTGTCCGTCGCGCACGGCCAATACAGGATTGTCGTCGTTGACCAACTGACAACCCGGTACATGCTTGAGCCACAAGGTGCTATGCGTACTCTTGCCCGTTCCGCTCTTGGCCGTGAAGAGATAGGCTTTGCCCTGACGCTCCACCACCGAGGCATGGATGACCAATGTCTTGTGGTCCATCGAGGCAAACGCATAGAGCATCATCATGTAATTGTTGTAACTATACATACG
>CACYQQ010000129.1:8420-19473 GCA_902776605.1 uncultured Bacteroidales bacterium
TGCACGGCGTCGCCCGACAACCAACAACGGGCCTCCTTGTAACTCTTGTCACACTGCATCTGGGAAATCACCTCCCTCGACTCCATGTCCTGCAACGTGATCTGCACCATCTTGTCGTTCTCCTCATAGACGCACCATGTCTCCTGACTGGGGAAATCGTACTTCAACGTCATGTCGGTCAACGGCTCGAAACGCTCAACGTCATGAAGAGTGAAAAGCACCGGCACCTCGGCACAATCCGAGGCCCGGTGGCAAAACGGTGCATATCTTGGAGCCAACAAATCCAGCAAAGGACGGTCATCGGTATCGATGACTACATGCAGGTCGGCTATGATACAGTGCTTGCTCAATTGTTTATAAATAAAAAGACCCTCTTCCCAACCCTCACTCGTAATGGGGAGGGAGAATCATTCAGTTGCTTTGGCTAAACAATTCTATCGAAAAAGAGAATTAGAGAAATCCATCATTTCCGAATTAGAGGCCCAGGATTTAATATTTAATATTTCGAATATTTGAAGACGGTCAAGCCTTGACTGTCTTCAAATATTCACTCACGTTCTTTTCGATGCGGGCAGCGATGTCGGCATTGTCGGCAGCCTTGACAAACTTCTCGCCGACGATGTGCTCGTAGAGTTCGATGTAACGGTCGCTCACGCTCTCGGCATAAGCATCGGTAATCTCGGGCATCACCTGACCGGGCTCGTTCATGAAGTTATGTTCGATGAGCCATTGGCGGACAAACTCCTTCGAGAGTTGCTTCTGTGGTTCACCCTTGGCAAACTTCTCCTCGTAACCCTCGGCATAGAAGTAACGGCTGGAATCGGGCGTGTGAATCTCGTCAATCAAGATAACCTTGCCATCGCGCTTGCCGAACTCATACTTGGTATCGACCAGGATGAGACCCTTCTGAGCTGCAATCTGAGTACCACGCTCAAAGAGGGCGTAGGTATATTTCTCCATCTGCTCGTAGTCCTCCTTGCTTACCAGACCCTGAGCAATGATCTCTTCCTTCGAGATGTTCTGGTCGTGACCCTCGTCGGCCTTGGTGGTAGGAGTGATGATTGGAGTTGGGAACTTCTGGTTCTCCTTCATACCCTCGGGCAGACGCACACCACACAGTTCACGACAACCATTCTTGTATTCGCGCCAAGCGGAACCGGTCAGATAACCACGGATGATCATCTCCACACGGAAGCCCTCAGCCTTCAGACCTACTGTCACCATGGGGTCTGGAGTAGCCAATTTCCAGTTGGGCACGATGTCGCTCGTTGCGTCGAGGAACTTAGCGGCAATCTGGTTGAGCACCTGTCCCTTGAATGGGATTCCCTTAGGCAGAATGACGTCAAAGGCCGAAATACGGTCGGTGGCGACCATCACCATCAGGTCATCGTTGATGTTGTAAACGTCACGTACTTTGCCGTGATAGACGGACTTCTGTCCCTTGAAGTTAAAGTCTGTGCGTGTTAAAGCAGCCATGATAAATTATCAATATAATTTGTTAATACTCACTTCGTTCGTGGTAATATTCGCTGTCACTCTTGTTAATACGATGTGTTAATACTCACTTCGTTCGTGTTGGATTTAGCTAATCAACTCTAATCCATCCTTATCTACTGGAACCTAAACAGCGCCAGCTATTAACACCACCGGTATTAACACCCGAAGGGTCTTAACATGAGCGAAGCGAATATTAACAGGTTGGGCAATACGCCCCAACTCTTTTATTTTTTTCTTGCTGGGTCGCAAGTCAAGCCGATGCCCAACTTCTTGAAGATACCGCGATCCACCTCACTCACCATGACGGTGCTGTGCACCTGACAGCCCTTCAGTTCAGGAAGTTGCGAGAGGGCGCGTCGGCAGTTATCGTCGGTCTTGCTCAATACGGAGAGGGCCACCAGCACCTCGTCGGTGTGCAGACGGGGGTTCTTGCCACCCAGGTAATCGACCTTGGTCTTCTGGATAGGTTCGATAAGGTCCTGTGGGATGAGTTTGACGCCGTGGTCGATGCCTGCCAGATATTTGGTGGCATTGAGCAACAACGAGGCCGACGTACCGAGCAATGGACTGGACGAGGCGGTGATGATGGTGCCGTCATGCAGTTCGATGGCCGAGCAATCGACGCCCGCCTCCTCGCGACGGTTTCTGGCTGCCACCGTACACTTACGGTCGTCCGTAGTGATCTTGGCCTGCTGGAAGAGCAACTTGATCTTCTGTACCTCGGCCTCATTACCGTCGCCCTCAGCCATGTGGTTCAACGCTGTATAGTAACGGCGGATAATCTCTTGCTTCGAGGCCTCCCGACAGACGTCGTCGTCGCAGATACAGAAACCTGCCATGTTGACACCCATGTCTGTCGGACTCTTGTATGGACTCTTGCCATAGATACCCTCGAACAGGGCATTCAGCACAGGGAAGATCTCGATGTCGCGGTTGTAGTTGATGGCCAACTTGCCGTATGCCTCCATGTGGAAGGGGTCAATCATGTTGATGTCACCCAGGTCGGCGGTAGCTGCCTCGTAGGCAATGTTGATAGGGTGGTTCAACGGAATGCTCCATATCGGGAAGGTCTCGAACTTGGCATATCCAGCCACGACACCACGCTTGTACTCGTTGTAGAGCTGCGACAGACAGACAGCCATCTTACCCGAACCAGGACCAGGAGCGGTGACAATGACCAATGGACGTTGTGTCTCCACGTAGTCGTTCTTGCCGAAACCCTCTTCGCTGTCAATCAGCGCCACGTTATTGGGGTAACCCTCAATAGTATAGTGATAGTAGGTCTTGATACCCATGCGCTCCAGGCGCTTACGATAGGCATCGGCGGAACTCTGTCCGTTGTAGTGGGTGATGACAACCGAGCCGACCAGGAATCCGCGCTGCTGGAACTCGCTACGCAGACGGAGTACATCCTCGTCGTACGTGATGCCCAAGTCCTGGCGCACCTTGTTCTTCTCGATGTCGGTAGCGCTGATGACAATGACAATCTCGGCACTGCTGCTGAGTTGTTTCAGCATCCTCAACTTACTGTCGGGCTGGAAACCTGGCAGCACGCGGCTGGCGTGGTGGTCGTCAAAGAGTTTGCCACCCAACTCCAGGTACAGCTTGTTGCCAAATTGCGCAATGCGCTCCTTGATGTGTTCCGACTGGATTCTTAAATACTTCTCGTTGTCAAAACCAATTTTCATAACCTACACAGAACTTTATTTTGAAAGTATCAATCGTATATAATACAGACCAGGACTTTGTCCGTCCTCAGCATGTTTACTGCAAAATCCTCTTTTAAAAAACGCGACAAAGATACAAAGAAAAACCGACATAGCCAAAAAACCTTTCAATTTATTGACTATGTCGGATATATTCTTCTGCAAATGCAAATTAAGCCTTACGCAATACCCAGCAATTCGATTTCAAATATCAGGGTCGAGCCGCCGGGGATGCCAGGTTGAGAGAACTTGCCGTAACCCATTTCGGCAGGCAGATAGACCTCCCACTTGTCACCGATGTGCATCTGCTGCATGGCAATGATCCAACCCTCAATAAGGTCACACAGGCGACAGGCCAACGGCACTCCGCCTCGGCTGGAGTCGAAAGTCTTGCCGTCGATGGTGCGACCAGTATAATGGGCCGTGATGATGCTTCTCACCGAGGGCGACTGACTACCCTTGTCACCTTCGGCCAACACCTTGTAATAGATACCTTTAGGGAGCGACTCGACGCCCTCCTCTCTTGCTTTCGCTGCCAACCAGTCGATGTTGGCCTGAATATATTCTTTGTTTGCCATAAGTTGAATTTCTTGAAGGAGTTAATGGAAGTTAACAGGAGTTATCGCTTCGCTTGGGGAGTTATCCGATTACTCTGATTATTCCGAGTACTCCGATGGCCCGACTACCCAATAGCTCTTTAGCGCCGAAGGCCATTAGCGTGAACGTAGTGAACTTTTAGCGGCGCAAACGCGCCCTTTAGCTCAACTCACTTCTCCTCCGGAATGAAATACTCCTGGATGTCAATGTTGTGCTTAGCGAAAAGGTCGCGAGCCATGGTGACGAAGGTGTCTCGTTTCTGGCGCTCGACGGAGTTGAGCAACGAGTCGGCCACGTTGATTGGGTAGATGCGGTGGTTCTTTCGTTTGCTCCAGTCGGGACGGGCCACGAAGGTGAGTGTGTAACCGCAGTCGGCGATGCGTGCCGGTTGATGAGGTCCCTCCTTGACAAACTCCATACGCAACATCATACCACCGTATTTGGGGAAACCGGCTTGGTCGCTTACGAAGTTGCCCAACGAATAGGCCACCAGGTGTTTCTCGCCAGTAAGTGAGTCCTGGCGCAATTCAATGGGTTGAACGACATGAGGATGACCGCCCACGATGTGGTGTACCCCCTTGTCCAACATCCATTGCGCCAACTTGACCATGCTCTTGCGAGGCAAGGTCTCGTATTCGATGCCCCAATGCGGTAGCGCGATAATCAGGTCAGGATTCATCGACTTGGCCTTGAGGATATCCTCGGCAATCTGTGCCGTATCGAGTCGGTTGACGTGTGTCGGCTTGGGCGTTGGCAGCTCGTTGGTGCCATAGGTGAAGTTGATCAACGCAATGCGGAAACCGTTCTTTTCAAACATATAAGGGTACTGCTCCACACGCGCCATCGAATCGACGTATGTACCCAAATGAGGCATTCCCACCGAGTCGCACATCTGGATGGTACGAAGCACGCCAACCAGTCCACGGTCGCAGGCATGGTTATTGGTCGTGGTGAGCAGGTCGAAACCCGCCTCCTTAATGGCATAGAGGTACTCGTCGGGTGCCGAAAATTGCGGATAACCCTTATAGGGCTTGCCCGCCAACGTCACTTCGAGGTTGGCAATAGCCACATCGGCACGCTCAATCTCGGGTTTGACCCAAGCGAAGTAACTGCTGTAGTCGTACGTGCTGTCGGGCATCAAGGCACACTTGATCTGCACGTCGTGCTGCATCAAGTCGCCAGCCACAAGCAGACTGATGTGCTGTGCACTATCGGCCAACGAGTCACCGACGGGCTCCAGTTGCGAGGCCTTACACCGGTGGCAACTGGTCTGGAGGCTCAATGCCATAACCGACAGGCCGCAAAGCAGGGGTAGGATATGCTTCATAAAATATAATTGACAATGGATAATTGATAATTGACAACACCCTCGACATCACTCTCTAACTGTTAGCGCCATAGGCCATTAGCGTGAACGAAGTGAACTTTTAGCGGCGCGAACGCGCCCTTTAGTCACCAACTATGAACTATTAGCGCCATAGGCCATTAGCGTGAACGTAGTGAACTTTTAGCGGTTCACAGAACCCTTTAGCCACCAACCATGAACTGTTAGCGCCGCAAGCCATTAGTGTGAACGAAGTGAACTTTTAGCGGCGCAACCGCGCCCATTAGCCTCATTTGACTATGGTCAACTTCTTCCGCTCCTCCTCGTAGTGGTCGTAGGCATCGACTATCTTCTGCACCAACTTGTGGCGCACGATGTCGCGCTTGTCGAACTGCACCGTAGCGATGCCCGGGATATTGTGCAAGATACGTTGCGCCTGCACCAGACCCGATGTCACGTTGTTGGGCAAGTCTATCTGACTCATGTCGCCCGTCACAATCATGCGAGCCCCCAGACCCAGTCGGGTCAGGAACATCTTGATTTGCGGAGCCGTCGTGTTCTGCGCCTCGTCCAGGATGATGACGGCGTCGCTCAAAGTGCGGCCGCGCATATAGGCCAACGGCGCAATCTGGATGACGTTGGTTTCCATCAGTTCCTTGAGTTTGGCAGCAGGAATCATGTCCTCCAACGCATCATAGAGCGGTTGCAGATAGGGGTCGAGTTTGTCCTTCATCTCGCCGGGCAAGAAACCCAACTTCTCGCCCGCCTCGACGGCAGGACGCGACAGGATTATCTTGCGTATCTCCTTATTCTTCAATGCCTTCACAGCCAAGGCGATAGCCACATAGGTCTTACCCGAACCCGCAGGACCGAGCGCAAAACAGAGGTCGTTCTTGCGGAAAGCATCCACCAATGCCTTTTGGTTCTCCGTCCGTGCCGTGATAGGCCTACCGTTCACGCCGTAGATGATGAGAGAGTCCTGTTTCTTCTCCACAGGGCCGTCGCCGTTCCAGAAGTCCAGGATGACCTCCTCGTTCAGTTTGTTGTAGTCACAACAGTAACGCACCAGTTTGGCGACGAAAGTCTCCAACTGGGCAATCTCCTGTTCGTCGCCATAGACCTTGATGGTCTGACCACGGGCCACGAACCGCAGTTTAGGATACAGCGTCTTCAACAACAGGATGTTATTGTTGTTCACGCCATAGAAGATGACAGGATCGGCCTGATCCAAAACAATTACTTTCTCAATCATGGGCGCAAAGGTACAGATTTTCCGATGAATAGCAAAATTTCAACCGCATTTTTTGAAGAAAGACGGCACTAATAATTCAAACCGAAGGCCCAAAGGGGGACAATGTTGTCGTGTCCGCTTTCAATATCGTCGCGCACGACGATGCCGTTGGGCACATTCTCTATCTGCTTGTTACCCTTTTTCTTACCTCCTATCTCGAAGGTGTATGGACCAATGCAGAAATCCGACACGCGCGAAGCAATCACCTCATTATTGACTCGCAACTGGTTGTAGAAGAATGTCTCTCGCAAGTTACCGACGTCGGGATTTCCTCCGGCAAGTACGGTCATCAGACTCGGATTGTCGATATACACTTTCTCGGTCTTGCCCAAGCCCCGCAATCCGCCTGTATCGTCTCGCAACTGACCAATCAAACCTGCTTTTTCCAAATAGGTGAAATACTCCGGAATATTGTTCTTGCTCACCCCCACCTCGCGCGACAGGTTGTCGGCATTGGGTTTGAATGGCACCAACTGAGCGGCAATGGCCAACAACTGTTTCAACTTTCTTGCGGTCGAGGCCTTCATGTCAGCATATTGCGGAATGTCGCTTTCCAACGTCTGCGACACAATCTGTTCCACTCGCATGGCAAACCCCTCCTCCTGCGAAAAGGGATAATAGCCCTCACTCAAATAGGTGCGGAACAACGGCAGCGGATGAGCTAAGTCTTTGATTTCTGCCTGGTTGGCCAATATCTCCTCCAACGTGAATGTACGCGCTTCGACATGATGGAACAACATCAAATACTCGCGGAAGGAAAGCCCCTGCATCGCATAGAGCAGGACACGCCGACTCAAGTCGGCCTCTCCTTGATACAGGTCGAGCACCGAAGAACCCGTGAACGTCACTTTCAGGTCGGGATGCATGTCATAGACCTGCTTCAACTCCCGCGCCCATCCCTTGTATTTGTGTACCTCATCAATATAAAGATGCTTGCCTCCGTTCTTATAGAATGTGTCGGCCATGTCGAGCAGACGCTCGTACAATCCAGGTGGAACCGGGGAATACCGAGCTGAAGGTGTCGCCTGGTCATTCTTCGAACTCTGATTGATTGAATTGCTGGATTGTAAATCGATTCGAGGCAGTTCTCTATTTATACCAGATATAATTTTTACGAGGTTATTATTAGCGACGAGAGTATGGAATCGAATTTGGAAAAATATAGAAAGGAGATTCATGACTTATGTAAAGACGGATTGTTGTTGAAAATCGGTCTTAGAAATGAAATGCATATCCATTACACAGATAGTGAGTTAGAAGGACTTTCAGAGGATTTAGTTAAAAATTTAAAGAAAGCTACGTTCAAAGACAGATATCAGAAATGGTATAATGCCTCTCTTGCGGCAATCAAACAGTTATTGCCCGATAGAGTTACAGACTTTGTTACGGCATATCATTCGGATGTAAAAAAAGAAAAAGATCTCACAAATTATGGGATTGAGGATTACATTCTAGGCATAACTCTTATTCATTATACTAAAGAGAGTAATTGTGGCATTATTCAAAATAAGTTTGAATTGCAATATCAGATTGTCTGTTCTTTATCTGACAGATTGGATTCTACACTCTTTGAGATAAAGCAATTGATAGAATCAGATTTGTTTGATTCGGAAATAGACGCAGCATCAATGTTGGCCAAGAAAGGCTATTTGCGTGGTGCTGGCGCGATCTGCGGTGTTGTACTTGAAAAGCATCTTAAATCAGTTGCTACAGCACATGCCATTATGATTACAAAAAATATGCCGAAAATAAGTGACCTAAATGAATTGCTGAAAAACAATAATGTGATAGATGTTGCTCAATGGCGCCATATTCAATATTTGGGGGATCTTAGGAACTTGTGTGATCATGATAAGACGTCAGAACCAACAAAAGAGAACTTGGAGGATCTTATTTCTGGTGTAAAAAAAGTCCTTAAGACTATATATTGATGTTGGTTGGGGGCTATTTATAGTGTGGTGTCATGGGGGCTTATACACTGCCGTCATTGAACTGCACTCTGATGGCGTATCGGACTTATCGGACGTTATCGAGCATTGGCCCTTGATTTGCGGACTACGCCGTATGATACCAGCCAGCGGATGCTGAACGCTCTGAAGGTGGGGACGCGTGTGCCTATTCATCGGCACTTTAAGACTAGCGAGACGGTGGTTTGTCTGGAGGGGTGCCTGGAGTGGGTGTTTTATGAGGAGCTGCCTAATATGGATGCGGGCGGGCCGGTTCACGACGGCGAGGTTGAGGCGGACGAGAGTTGCTTTGCTGAAGTTGCCAGGTTTAGAGTGTGTCCACGCGAGGGGCAGTACGGGATTCAGGTTCCTTTGGGGGCTTGGCATTCGGTGGCGGTGCTGGAGGGTAGTACTATTTTGGAGGCTAAGGATGGGGGTTATGGCGCGGGGAAGTGATAGCTATCTATGATTATAGGGGAGGCGACTGGGGGACTGGTCGCCTCCTTTTTTGTGTTGTAATCAGTTGTTGAAAACAGGGTGATATCTTGGCGTTCAATAAAGTTCTAATTATTAAATTGGTGATTATATTTGTATTGGAACTAATTGATTTTAAGTAATATCATTATAATATGAGTGAACAGCAACATTTCATGATTCCGGTTGATGAGCCATTAAATGATTTTATAGGTCATTTAGAGGCAAATCCTAGGACTATATTGTCATCAAAATTTGGTGATGGTAAAAGCTACTTTTTGCAGCAGCTGAAAGAAAATGAGGATGCAAGAGAAAAGTTTGAGTTCATAACATTGTATCCAGTCAACTATCAAGTGGCGGAGAATAAGGATATATTTGATCTTGCTTTGGCGTTTTTCATTCAAAATAAGGGGTTATCACTGGTAGAAGTGCTATTACCATATTTTGCAGAAGTTTCATTGGATTCAGAACAATGCAATAAGGTCTTGCTTGCATTTAAGGGGCTAAAATTATTCAAGGATTTAAAGAACAAATACTTGAAATTCAAAGAGAAATTTCAAGATGAAGACAAGGCTGTGTCTTTTATTGATAGCATCAATTCTCATTTCCTATACGAAAATGACGTAATTACTTCCATTATCCAAAAGAGCATATCTGATTATAAGCGTAGAACTGGCAAACGCGTTGCATTGATAATTGAGGATCTGGACAGAATTGATCCTGCTCATTTATTCAGAATATTAAATGTGTTGTCCGCTCATATTGATAGATGTTATCGTTTCTCAATGGAACCATCTGATTTGATGCGAAACAAGTTTGATTTGGATAATATAGTTCTTGTTGTTGATTTTGATAATCTTAAGAAAATCTTTCATCACTTTTATGGTAATGATACAGGCTTTAATGGATATATAAGTAAGTTCCTTACAAGTGTTCCATTTAGGTATTCTTTGCATGATACAGTGATGAATTATTACTATGATGAAATTGCCAAAGTAACAGGAGCTCCAATCGAAATGGTAAAACTGATAGATCCTAAATGGCTGGATGTTGATTCGAATTCGATTAGAGATGTAGTAAATGCCTTTAATATAGATAAGCAGTTGTCAAAACAACCATTATATCATTGTTATGCTGGAGATATAGAGTTGGATACAACAATTCTCAAATTATTGGCTTTTTTGAGACGTCTAAAGCTTGATGATTCATTTTTGTTGAGTTATATTTCAAACCTTGAATTGAATGATATTAATAACTTTTGCATCTATGTCTGCCCTTATGTTTATTTAATGAGGAATATTGGTGAACTGACACGTTGGGTTGCAGTCAATCACGAAGGTAATGTGGAGGTTGTTGAGGTTAGAATAGAATCGCAAAATGGACGTTGTACGCCTGTGAAAAGATATATTGATTATTCTGCTAAGAAATCGGAAATGCCTAAAATTGCCTCATCTCTTTTGAAGTTTATAAGAAAGTAAGTGAAACGGGTGGGGGCGTATCGGTGCTTTAAGAAAGATACAAGTTGGGTGAGTTCGTTAATAACCCAGACATGGTTGTAAAAAAATAAGAAAGAGTTAATTGTAATTAGAAGTGCCATAAGTGGTAGTTCTGTTTATCATATTATGTCAATGGAGTGTATTGATTTAGATCATAAATTGGAGTATAAAGGATATTGGTTCCTGCCGTCTAATCCAGACAACAAAGTGGCAGGAGTGTTGATATATTATCCCAATGAGAAGATAGAATTGGAACTTTTGGGATGCTTTGGTGAGTACTCTTGGAATATATTGGATGAAAATGATGAAGAGGATATTATCTATGGTAAGACGGCAGAGAACAAGGAGATAACGCTGATTGATAATTTCCGGTCGTTAAAAATCAACTTTAGTGCAGACTTTCCTATTGTACGATATACTTGCAGTTATATGGTGATAGGGAAGCATGTGAAAGGTCTGGATGAAAAGCGAAGTTACTGGGCTAAGGCGAGAATACCAGAACTGAGTTTTTGGTGCCAACCGATGGCTATTGCTACGACTATGACATTCGATAAGAACAATAATTCGAAAATGATTAATATGTCGTTCAGCGCTGAATTCAGAAGTAGGAAGAATGATATAATCAGCGTAAAAGTTAACGGGGATACGACGGTTAAGGTAAAGAAGGCTGTGCGATATAATGGGGATCAATTTGCTCCGGAGGTTGAGCAGTTTTCTTATCT
>CACYQQ010000130.1 GCA_902776605.1 uncultured Bacteroidales bacterium
AACGCTCTTTGGCCCTTGCAAAATCAGCATTTACTCGCTGAGGAGCGTCTTGGCGTTGGCAATGGCCTGTTCGATGATATGGGCACCACTCAACATACGGGCAATCTCCTGAATGCGTTCCTGGGCGGTGAGCTGGTTGATGTGGGTGGTGGTGTCGTTGGCGCTGTCCTCCTTGAAGACCTTGAAATGGGCGTTGCCCTTGCCTGCCACTTGCGGAAGGTGGGTGATGGTGATGACCTGCAAGTGCGCCGACATCTGCTTCATGACTTCGCCCATGCGGTCGGCAATGTCGCCCGACACGCCGGTGTCTATCTCGTCGAAGATGATGGTGGGCAGGGTCTTGGCATCGGCGATGAGTGCCTTGATGGAGAGCATCAGTCGGGAGATTTCACCGCCGGAAGCCACTTCGCCGGCAGGTTTGAGCGGTTGGTTCTTGTTGGCCGAGAAGAGGAAGATGATGTCGTCCTTGCCCGAAGCCGCGAAGTCGGAGAGGGGCGAAATCTGCACTTCGAAACGCACGTTGGGCATGCCCAGATAGGCGACTTTCTCGACCAACGCTTTCTCCAGCACCTTGGCGGCCTTGCGACGGGAGTCGGTGAGGCGGTCGGCACATTGTTGCACCTTGGTGGTCTGTTGTTCCAGTTGCTGTTGGAGTTCAGCCAGTTCCTCATCGCGGTTGTCGATGTGCTGCAACTTCTGGTCCAACTCGTCGCGCAGCGTGATGAGTTCGACAAGCGACTCTTTGCCATGCTTTTTGAGCAAGGCATAAAGGGTGCCGAGACGTTCCTCGACGTAAGCCAGTCGTTCGGGGTCGAAGTTGATGTCCTCGGCCTGAGCCGACACGTCGGAGGTAATATCCTTGATGTCGATATAGTCGGTCTCCAGACGTTCGGCAATCTCGCCGATGTTGGGATAGACGCGAGATAGGGTACGTGCGTCGTCGCTTAACTTCTTGAGCGTCTGTACGATGCTGAGGTTGTCGCCGTCCAGTTGGTCGGCCATCTGCGAGAGTCCCTCTTTGATCTCTTCGGCATGACTCAGCAGTTCCTGTTCCTGCTCCAACTCCTCCTGTTCGCCGTCGCGCAGTTGCGCCTCGTCCAGTTGCTGGAACTGGAAGCGCATGTAGTCGGCCTCCTGTTCACCCTTGTAGCAAGCCTCCTGAAACTCCTTGAGCGTGCGGCGCAGGTGAAGCATTTCGCGATATTCCTTGACGTAAGCGTCCAGAATGTCGGCATTGTGGGCCAACGTATCGACCACGTTCTGTTGGAAAGAGTCTTGCCCGATGAGCAGGTTCTGATGTTGGGAGTGGATGTCGATGAGGGCGTTGCCTAACTCCTTCAGCACCGTGAGTTGCGCCGGAACGTCGTTGATGAAGGCACGGCTCTTGCCGGTAGCCATTATCTCGCGGCGGATGATGGTGTTGGTGGCATCATATTCGAGGTCGTTCTCCTCGAAGAGCGACTCCAGATGGTAGCCCGAGATGTCGAAGGTAGCTTCAATGACGCATTTGCTGGCGCCTGTGCGAACGGCTTTTGCGTCAGCACGTTGACCCAGAATGAGTCCCAATGCCCCCATGATGATACTCTTGCCGGCACCGGTCTCGCCCGTGATGACCGTCAGGCCTTGCGTAGGGCGGAACTCCAATTGCTCGATGAGCGCGTAATTCTGTATGGTAAGTGATTGAAGCATAAAATTATTTACAATTTAGCCATTTACAATTTAGCCATTTGTAATTTGGTCATTTAGGAAGTTGGACCAATATATTATCATAATTCAGACGAACCTTTTGCCGAAAATACTTCCCCCTAAGCAGGGGGATGGAGGGGGTCTGCTTTTCTACTCTCGATACTCCTCTTTAATCTTAGACAGTTTGTTGGTGTAGGTAGGGAAGAGGTTCTGGAGCGTCTTGAAGATCTCCTCTTTCTCCTTCTTGGGCGCCTCGCTGTAGATGTTGAGCAACTCGTCCAATTTAGCCGAGATGAAGAGACTGAGCAGCGGCGTTTGGACATTGGCTTTGCGGACGTTGTTCAACAGGGGGAGAGCCTGACTCACTTGGGCGCGCCCTTTATCCATCGATTGGTACATGGCGTCCAATCCCAGTCGGTGATAGTTGTACCACAGGGTGCGGAAGTCCGCTTGATTGGCATCCAGGAGAGCAGTGATGAGGGCGTGGCGGTTCTTCTTGTCGTCGAACGCCTTCCAACCTTTCGACTCCGAACTCTGCATCTGACTGACGATGCTCTCGCACTTGCGGAGAAAAGGTTCGCCTCCGTTGGGCGAGAAACTGTCATAGTCCGATGCCAGGATGAGGTAGATATAGTAGGCCGATACGGCAATGAGTTCGTTGTCCAAGCTGAACTCGTTGAACTGGAACGTCTGTCCCTCGGTATAGTTGAACGATAGGTTGTCGTCCTTCCAGTTCAGCGTCGAGGTCTGGTAGTTGGAGTAATAGACGGGCCGACGCGCCTGCACGGTGAGCGATGCCTTGTAACTGTCGGACGACGGCATCTCGTTGATAGTGAAGGCAAAGGTACATTGGATGCGCTCCTGTTGGCCGAACTGGTTGGCCGTCCATTGCTGGGCATTGAGGAACTCCTGCAGGTCGGTCTCCAACGTCTTGAAACGGTCACGGTAGGAGGCCTCGATCTGCTGGGCATTGATAGATACCGTGGCATCGAGTTCCTGTGCCTTTGTAACAGCAAGGGATGTGTATATCAAGGCCGATATGCACATCCCTGTCTTTAGATTGATCATTTGTGTGATCCCATTTGTAGTTTTATCTTGGTGACGAAGTGCTTGGTCGATTGGGCAAACTGTCCGTCCATGATCCAGGCATAGTAGTTCGGCTCCTTCTCAAAGACCTCGGTGACAGTCTTTCCCTTGTGCTTGCCGAAGTTGAAGCAGGGTTCGCCTTTGGCATTCAGCACAAAGTTGCCAGCGATGTCGGCAAAGTTGCCTGCCTTGCTGTATTCGCCCAACCAGTTGACGTCGTTCTCCAGGTCGTCGTAGTGACCCAACTGCGCTTTCAGCACCTCGTAGGTGGCACGTGTGTCGGCATCGGCCGAGTGTGCATCGGTGAGTTCCTTGCCACAATAGAACTGATAGGCAGCGGCCAAGTTGCGACGCTCCTTCTTGTGGTAGATGTTCATCACGTCAATCAAGGCGCGTTTCGATACGTCGAAGTCCACCTTGGCGCGATACATCTCTTCCATCAGGATGGGAATGTCGAAACGGCTGGAATTGAAACCCGCCAGGTCGCACCCTTTCCAGTCCTGAGCAATCTTGGCCGCCAACTCCTTGAAGGTCGGTTTGTCGGCCACCATCTCGTTGGTGATGTGATGTATCTCGGTTGTCTCGTGGGGGATAGGGCACTCTGGATTGATCAGATAGTTATGCTCGGTCTCCTCCCCGTTGGGCATCACCTTGATGTAACTCAGTTGGACAATGCGGTCGGTGACGATGTTCAGTCCCGTGGCCTCGATGTCGAAGAAGACGATGGGACGCTTTAGGTTCAGCTGCATGGTCGATGATTAGTTGCCGAAGTCTGCCAACTGCATTGGCATGATCAACATCAGGAGATCTTCGTTCTCGTTGTTCTCGACAGGAACGATGAGGCAGGCGCGGAAGGAATCGGACATCTGGAACTCCACCTCGCTGGAGGTCATGGTGTTCAACATCTCGATCAGGTAGTTGGCGCGGAAGCCAATCTGCAACGGTACGCTGTCGTAGCTGCAAGAGATCTTCTCGTTGCCGTTCAGGGAGTAATCCACGTCCTGAGCACTCACGATGAGCTGGTCCTTGTCAATCTCGAACTTCACCTGGTTAGTGGCGGCGCTTGCGAAGACGGAGATACGACGGGTGGTGTTGATACACTCCAGACGGTCGATGGTCATGATGTTCGTATTGTTCTTTGGGATGACGGCCTCGTAGCGTGGGAACTTGCCCTCGATGCGACTGCTGCTGATGGTGTAGCCGCCAATCTTGACGCGGACGCTCTTGTCGTCGAAGGTGATTTCGGCATCCTCCATACCCTTCGAGATGATGCTCTTGAGCAGGGTGGCTGGCTTCTTGCACATGATGAACGACTCCTCGAAGTCGGCGGTGACGCTCTTGTTGATGAGGCGTACCAGGATCTTGGAGTTGCTGGCAACGAAGGTGCAGCTGTCATGCTTGATGTCGAAGCAGATACCGTTCATCATCGGACGCATCTCGTCGTTGGCAACGGCAAACGAGGTGCTGTTGATGCCATTCTGGAGTGCGGTGGCGGAGATGGTGAAGGTATGTGCGGCTGGGTCGAGTTCCTTCAACTTCGGATACTCGTCTGCATTCTGGGCAATAAAGTTGTACTTGCCATTGGGATAAATGACGAAGACCTCCAGATTGCCTGGGTCGATGACGAACGTCAGGGTCTGCTGGGGCATGGCATTCAATGGTTCGAGCAACGTCTTGGCAGGGATGGCGAAACGGCCGGTACCCTCCACTTCTGTTATCTCGATATTGGTAATCATGGTCGTATCACCGTCCGAAGCTGTGACAATCAGCTTGTCTGGAGTGATTTCGAACAGGAAGTCATCTAATATTGGCATGGGACTCTTACTGCCCAGTACGCGGCTCAGGGCCGTAAGATGGCTTGTAAGCAAAGAACTGAGTACTTGAAATTTCATATCGCGCGTTTAAATAAAAAGATGGGACAAATATAAGCACTTTTTTTGTCGTGTGCAAATATTTGTCCCGAAATTGCTAAAAATAAGTTGCTATTTGTCCCAATTGTCGTGGGAGGGCTCCTTATCTGCCTCTACTTAGATGCGGCTCAATGCCTCGCGCATATAGTTGTAGAAGCTGGCAACCGACGAAATGGATACTTTCTCTTCGGGCGAGTGGATGGCCTCCATGGTTGGGCCGACCGAGATCATATCCATGTCTGGATACTTGGTGAGGAACAGACCTGTCTCCAATCCGGCGTGGATGGCCAGGATCTCTGGTTCCTTCTTGTACATGTCGCGATAGGTCTGGCTGAACACCTTGAGCACGGGCGAATCGACGTTGGGTTTCCAACCTGGATAACCGTGACCTTGAGTTACTTCGGCTCCGGCCAACTCGAATACGGTGCGAACGGTGGCTGCGATGTCCTCCTTCTCGCTCTCCACGCTGCTTCGCTGGCTGGTCTCCACACGGATGATGCCCTCCTCCGGCATCTTGACCGATGCCAGGTTGGTCGATGTCTCGACCAGATTCTCCATGGCGCGGCTCATGCCCTGAACGCCATGTGGACAGGCCTGAAGGGCAGCGAGCAGTTTGTCCGATACACCTGGTTCGATGATGTGCTGTGGCTTCTCGACGCTCTCGATGGTCATCTTGAAGCCCTTCTCGATGTCGCCCACTTCGCCTTCAATCTGGGCAATGAACTGATTGAGGTCGGCCATCAGCTGGTGCTTGCGGCTCTCTGGAAGACCAATCACGGCCTCTGCCTCACGGGCAATGGCGTTGCGCAAGTTGCCGCCGTGGATGCTGGCCAATACCAAGTCGGGCTGGCTCAACAGGAAGCGGACCAACACCTTGTTGGCGTTGGCATGTCCCAAGTGAATGTCGCCGCCGGAGTGACCACCCATCAGGCCCGACACTTTCACCTTGGCGTAGAAGCGGTCGGGAGCAGGAATTGGTGCATAACGGAACTGGGCACAGGTGTCTTTGCCACCGGCACAGCCGATGAAGATCTGACCCTCGGTCTCCGAGTCGATGTTCACCAGAATCTTACCGGTCATGAATCCTTCGTCCAGGTTGTTGGCACCCGTCATGCCGGTCTCCTCGTCGTAGGTAATCAGGGCCTCCAGAGGTCCGTGCTTGGCTTCGGGGTCAATCATGACGCCCAACGCCAGGGCCACGCCCATGCCGTCGTCAGCACCCAATGTCGTGCCGCGAGCCTTGACCCAATCGCCGTCGATGTAGGTGTCCAGAGGGTCGTTCTCGAAGTCGTGCTGCACGTCCGAATTCTTCTCGCACACCATGTCCATGTGGCCCTGCATCACCACGGTTGGGTGATTCTCGTATCCTGGAGTGGCTGGCACACGCATCAGGACGTTGCCTGTCGAGTCTAAGTGGCATTCGATGTTATGCTCTTTGGCCCAGTTGACCAACCATTGGCGAATCTTCTCTTCTTTTTTCGATGGACGAGGCACTTGGGTCATCGCATCGAAGATGCTCCAAACGTTTTTAGGAGCCAAATTTTTGATTTCCATAGATTGTAGAAATTTTAAAAAAGGTTAAATTACTGATAAAATATTTTATTTTTTTGTAAATCTGCGGGTCGATTGTTGCACGACAACAAAAATTGTTGTATCTTTGCGCCGCATTTGTCAAGGATGCAGAACATTTCTGCACTTGGCGGTGCAAATATAATAAAAATGTGGCAAACAATCATCATTTCTATCGGAATACTTTTGTTTTGTTTAGTTTTTTTAGCAATTAAGATACTAATCAAGAAAGACGGAAGGTTCCCTAATACGCACGTCAGCAACAATAAGGCCATGCGTGAGCGTGGCATCCATTGCGTTCAGACACAGGACTGGGAGGAACGCAATCATAAAGGACTGTACGATTAAGCCATGAATAATATTAAATATAACATATAAATAATGAAGAAATTTTATTCTTTCGCTTCTGCGCTTCTCTTGGCAGGGGCTCTCGTAGGCGGTCTCGCCTCTTGTAACGGTGGTAAGCAGGGTACTGCTGTCGCTCCTTTCGCTGCCAACGACTCTTTGCGTTTACCAATCGCCTATTTCAACGTCGATTCCCTCTTGGTCAACTACGACTTCGCCAAGGACCTCAACGAGGACTTGATCAAGAAGACCGAGGACGCTCGCGCCAACGTCAACAGCAAGGCTCAGGCTCTCGAGAAGGAGGTAGCCGATTTCCAGCGTAAGTTGAAGAACAACGCTTTCCTCAGCGAGGAGCGCGCTCAGTCGGAGGCTAACCGCTTGCAGAAGAAGAAGGAAGAACTCGATCAGCTCAGCCTCGACCTCCAGAACGAACTCGCTACCCAGCAGGCTCAGATGAATGCCCGCCTCTCGGACACCATCCGCAACTTCGTCAAGGAGTACAACAAGGAGATGCACTTCGAGCTTATCTTCACCAACACGATGTACGACAACATCATCATCGACGCTCCTAAGTACGACATCACCATGGATCTCCTCACTCGTCTCAACGAGCGTTACGCTAAGTCCAAGTAATATAAGTGATATTCCAGGGAAGTTTCAATTCTTTCCCTCCGTCATATAGTGCGGCACAGGTCAATCCCGACTTGTGCCGCACTCTTTTTTCTTTCTCTCTCTCTCTCTCTCGGTTTCGCTTTGCCCGTCCCTTTTTGTTTCTCCGTAAGCCAAGGTTTTGCCTTGGCCCTTCATTTTTCCTTTTTTTCGCATTCTATGTTTCAGACCAAACAAAAATGAGCTTTTAACACGGGATTTAACATTTCAGAGCAAGAACTCCAGTTAACCGGTCTCCGATATAT
>CACYQQ010000131.1 GCA_902776605.1 uncultured Bacteroidales bacterium
ATTGAGCATCTCAAATCGGACATGCCCCACCGTAAAGGCGTAGTTCAGAGCACCGTACATCTCCTGATAGATGAACTCCCCGTTGCCCAGAAAGTCGTGATTGCCAATCACCGTGAGGTAGGGCACGCGAAGGGCCGACAGGCAGTCGCGCATCCAGACGAACTCCTCGGTGACGCCGAAGTCGGTCAGGTCGCCGCCATGCAGCACGAAGTCAATCTCGGGGTGCGCACCGATGCTCTCCACCGCATCATCCGTGTCGTCGTACCGACGTTGGGTGTCGCTGATGAAGGCAAAGCGGAACTCGGGGCCTAACTCCAAGTCGTTCAGTCGCTTGATGTTCTTCTGCGTGAGGTGTCGCTCGCCGTCGAAGTCGCCCACATAGGGGTGATACTTCATCAGGTCGCACCCCTCCAGCAGGAGCAGGGCAAGAAGCGAGGGGAAAATCATCTTTTTCATTGCCACAAAGATACAGCTTTTTCTGCAAATAGAAAAGGAATAGAGCGTTAAAAATGCCAAAACGGACGTTCCCCCACCTTTTCATCCCCTTATGACCTACCGTTCATCCACTATTCAGGAGGGCATGAGGTTACCCTAAGGGACGCCTCAGGTACCCCGCAGCTCCCTAAAACTGGGAGACCTGAACGATACCTGAACGATACCTGAACGATACCTGATGCCGTGCTCATGCCCTGCTGAGTATAGGGGGAACGGTAGGTGAGTAGGGGATGGACGGTAGGTGAGAAGGGGGTGCCGATAAGAAGGGAGGAACGGGAAAGGCGGATGAAAGAGGTCCATCTTGTTGCACATTTAGGTGCGCAAATGGCCAACTTGCCTTGCTAACTGAGGCATAATAGCGGTTTTGTGCAAAAAACTTGCCGCGTTTTCTTGGATTTTGTACAAAATATATATATATTTGCGGCGTAAACATGAAAGACATAGCATCATTGAAAAAAGATGTCCTGTTGAGCGCGTCGCACAAGACCTCTTTTTTTTGAAAACCTTTTGTGAACAACGAACTGATTACAATCTCAAGTTTCGCAAGTGTTGCAACTTGCTTGCTTGGAGGAAGTAAAAGAAGATAAAGAAGTACAAGAAGTTAAAGACGATGCGTTTTGTTGGGACGAAAAGAGTGTTGGATATAGATGTTTCAAATGTCTTTATCTTCTTTATCTCTCTCGACTTCTTTCTCTCCTACAGGATAACTCCCAGAACTTGAGTTACTATTAATTATGAAGGATATGAAAAAGTTTTTTCTCCTCTTAGCTGTCCTCCTTTGTGGTACAGCGATTGCACAAGAACCCCAGAACAGTCAGCAAGCTTCTGACCCAGCTTCGGACGAGGCCGCCCAGGCCGGCGCAGAGGCCAATCCAGAAGATACAATACAGTATGCCGGTATCCTGAACGTCATCGGCGATTCGTATGTGCGTAACCACAAGTGTCCTATCGAGGAGACTTGGCACTACAAGATGGCGAAGGAATTGAACTTGAAGTACAATAACTATGGCCGAAACGGTTCGTGCATCGCCTGGGATCGTACCAACGATGGCAAGCATAATTTCGGTCCCGCCATCGTCGACCGCGCCTGGGATATGGAACCGGATGCCGACTATGTGTTGGTCATTGCCGGTCATAACGACGCCTGCAAGATTGGCGACAGTAAGGACTCGGCCGAGATGTTCCGCGACTCGATGGAGGTGCTCATTGCCAACATCCGCACACAGTGTCCCAATGCCAAGATCGGTTTCGTCACGCCTTGGTATGTGCCGCGCCTCGGCTTCGACCTGACCTGTAAGGTGATGAAGCAGGTGTGCGACAAGCACTATGTGCCCGTGCTCTGGAACCACTCCAAGAACAATGTTATCCAGGTGCGCGATGCCTCTTTCCGTAGTCAGTATTTCCAGGATCCGAAGGACTTTGCCCACCTCAATGCCAAGGGGCATGACCTCTATCTGCCTACCGCCACGGCGTGGTTCAAGAAATATATGATGAACAATAAAAGAAAGATGAAGTAAGACAAGTTGCGCAAGTGTGTTAAGGGAGTTAATTTCATGTAGTTAACTGTAGATAACGGGAGTTAACAGACGAGCGCTTTAGGCTATCGACACTCTTTCCTTTTCGCAAGAGGAACGTAATTTGTAATCAGTAATTTGTAATTGATTCAATCGTCCGTTAACTCCATGAGCGAAGCGATAACTCCTGATAACTCCCATTAACTCCTTTCTATTGAAAAAAGTTTATCTCCCAATAACGTTTTAACGATTTTGTCATTCATTGCCCGCTATGCCAGTGAATGGCAAAATTGTTTTCATGTATATGCATTATGAATAAAGAAGAATGGTCCCGACTCTCCCAGTTGTTTGATGATGTGTTGCCTTACTATTCGCGCATCGCAGTGACGGTGCCCGACAAGGAGTTCGTCCGCTTGCATCACGATGCCTGCGTGCGTATGGCATTGGCGGGCAAACAAGCCGTTTTGGAGCAACCCGACATCAAGCCCGAAGATGCTATCTTCTCCGACCCGCAGTTTGCTCAATGCATCGAGTATGCCTGGAAGAATATCTTCGTCGACGAGGACAAGCAGTTTCTCAACGACAACCTCCAGAAGGCTGCCGAATGCTTCCGCGTCGGGTTTATGCTTGCCGACTTGCCCGACTGAAGAATTGCTCAAGAAAGAGGAGTTCTCAAGAATAAAGGTTCTCAAGAATTAGAGAATTAGAGAATTTTCTTTTGCGCGCAATTGGAAAGTAGATATTTGTATTGAATTGGTGAGAATTAGAGAATTCGAATGTAGGAGTTCTCAAGAAAAAAGGGTTCTCAAGAATTAGAGAATTAGAGAATTTTCTTTTGCGCGCAATTGGAAAGTAGATATCTGTATTGAATTGGTGAGAATTAGAGAATTCGAATGTAGGAGTTCTCAAGAAATAAAGGGTTCTCAAGAATTAGAGAATTTTCTTTTGCACGCAATGGAAAGTAGATATCTGTATTGAATTGGTGAGAATTAGAGAATTCGAATGTTGAAGAGGTTAATAGGGCGAACGAGAACTTATTCTTGTTTCGTCCTTTTCTTTTGTATATACTCCCCTCCTTTGTGGAGGGGACGGGGAAGGGTCTAAAAAAAGGAAGGCGAATGGCCTTCCTTTTTTAATCTTGTTTAGCAAGATGTTTGTGCTTTTCAATTGTTGGTTAGAAATAAGGTTTCTTGCGTTATTAAGGTATTGTGTTATGGTTATGTCTTTAAGGTGCTGCAAAGGTAGGGCAAAAAACGGGATGCTCCAAATTTTTTGATATGTTCTATAACACAACAACCGATTGCGCGTACTAAAAAGTGCGATTTTTTGTGGTTTTGCGTGCGTTTTTAGGTGCAATCGGGGCCGATATTTGTCCAACTTGCAGCAGTTGCACAACTTTTCGGCACTTTTCATCAAGGTTGTTCGGGAGGAAAGTCTGTCGGAGGGGGAAAGATGGTGATTTCGGGAAATTCGTGCAAAAAAATGATAGCATTTTTGCAGGAATTGACGGTGTTTTGCATAATTATGGTACTTTTTGGAAAAAACTTGTTGATTTTCTTGCAATTCCCTACAAAATACTTTATATTTGCAGCAAGATACGGATAGCGAGTTTTTTACCCTTCCGTGTATGCTAATGTCCATTATTATCTGAACGCGCATTTTATTTTACCTCTTACCTCGTAGCAAAGATGAATACAGCCATATTAAGCCCAGACAAGGATCCCATGGGAGCGGCTTTGCTTGAATACCATCAGACACGGAAAGCTCCAGCCATAAGAGTCTTCTCGTCGATGTTCGACGAAGACCAGCTTGATGTCCCCTACCTGTTTCGCTCGTACGAAGAGATGCCAGCCATCGAGCAGAAGGCTCTGCAAATGGCACACGAACATGGTGGACACGTTTTGGACGTGGGGGCAGGAGCCGGTTCGCATTCTCTCTATCTGCAAGACAAGGTGTCCGTGACGGCCATCGACATTTCACCTCTCGGACAGAAGGTGATGGTGGAAAGAGGCGTGCGTGATGCACGCTGTATCAATGTCTATGATTTTAGGTTGGAGGGCTCTTTCGATACTATTCTTTTACTCATGAACGGCACCGGTATCATCGGAAACATGATGAACATTTCCTATTTCTTCTCACGGATGCGGACGCTCCTGGCACATGGAGGTCAGATTCTAGTGGATTCCAGCGACTTGAAGTACCTCTACGACGGTGACGAGTCGGAGTGGAACTTCGAAGAACGGAATACCTATTACGGACAATTGGACTATCAGTTGCAATACAAGGATGTGAAGGGTGACCGCTTCGACTGGCTCTTCCTGGACTTCAATACGTTGCGGCTGGTGGCTGCTGCCAATGGTTTCAAGTGTGAGAAAATCATGGATGGCCCTCACTATGACTATTTGGCCCGATTGGCGTTGAAATAAGAAGCTTTCCCCTCTTGCAAAGAGGGATAGGAAGTGACAAAGTAGTGACAGAGAAGTGACAAGGAAGTGACAGAAACTTTTGTTGTATTCCTTGTTGCTGATAATGGTCGCTTTCTTTAGTAGGTAGAATTTAATATTTTCTTTAGATTGCCCCGACAGATTTAAAGTTGAACTTTTAATTGTCGGGTATTATTGTGCCCAGTTTTGCTGAAAAATGGTTATTTGTGAGGGTTTGAAATAATCGTTTGGAGGGGTGTTGGACAGTAAGAAGAGAAAAGATTTGTTCCAGAATTTTGAGCAGGTTGAGCTTGAGATTCTGGAATTGTCGTATGTCAAAACAAGTTAAAACGTTACACAGAATGTAAAATTATGTGCAGAAGTTTGGTCATCTCATAATAAATAAGTATATTTGCGCGCAAAAAATTAAGCAATAACAAAATCAAACAAGGGATATGAATATTTCTTACAAGTGGCTGAAGGATTATCTGAAGTTCGACCTCACACCCGAGGAGACTTCGGCAGCCCTTACCTCTATTGGCCTTGAGACAGAAGGCGTCGAAGAAATTGAAACCATCAAAGGCGGTCTGAAGGGATTGGTCGTTGGTCATGTGTTGACCTGTGAACCACATCCAGACAGCGACCACATGCACATCACAACGGTCGATCTCGGTGATGCCCAGTGGGTAAAGGATGCCTACGGACAGAATTGCGAGATCTCGGAGCAGGGACATGTCATTGCCCAGATCGTGTGTGGCGCTCCTAACGTAGATGCCAACCAGAAGGTCATCGTAGCCACTTTGGGTACCGTGCTCTATGACGGCGACCAGACTTTCACTATCAAGAAAGCCAAACTCCGTGGCGTGAACTCCAACGGCATGATCTGTGCCGAGGACGAGATCGGTGTCGGCACCGACCACAATGGCATCATCGTCCTCCCGGCCGAGACACCCGTCGGTATGTTGGCCAGCGAGTATTATCACGTGGAGAGCGACTATCAGATTGCTGTGGATATCACTCCCAACCGCATTGACGCTGCCAGCCACTATGGCGTGGCACGAGACCTGAACGCTTACCTCGGTGCACACGACATGAAGCACGAGTTGATCAAGCCTTCGGTAGCCGACTTCAATGCTGTTTTGGCTGCCGACCACCAGGCACAGACCCATATCCAGCCTATCCAGATCAAGGTAGAGAACGCTGAGGCATGTCCACGTTATTCGGGCATCACCATTGAGGGAGTGACCGTCAAGGAGAGTCCGGAATGGCTCAAGACCCGCTTGCAGGCCATCGGCCTTCGCCCTATCAACAACATTGTCGATATCACCAACTTCATCTTGCACGAGACAGCGGTGCCAATGCACACCTTCGATTACGACAAGATCAAGGGTGGACAGATCATCGTCAAGACTTGTGCTGAGGGTACAAAGTTCGTCACCCTGGACGGCAACGAGCACAAACTCAATGAGCGTGACCTCATGATCTGCAACAGCAGCGAGCCTATGTGCATCGCTGGTGTGTTCGGTGGCTTGGAGAGCGGCACTACAACCGAGACCAAGAACGTCTTCCTGGAGTGCGCTTATTTCCACCCCACTTGGGTACGCAAGACCGCCCGTCGTCAGCAACTCTCGACCGACGCCTCCTTCCGCTACGAGCGTGGCGTGGATATCAACAACATCCCATACGCTCTGCGTCGTGCCGCCTTGTTGGTCAAGGAGTTGGCCGGTGGTACCATCGTGGGTGACATCGTCGAGGAGTATCCTGCTCCCTTTAAGCCTTTCGAGGTAGAGTTGACCTACAAGCGTGTCAACACCTTGACGGGCATCGATATCCCTCAGGAGACCGTGAAGAAGATTTGCGGTCTGTTGGAGATGGAGATTGTCAAGGAAACCGCTGAGGGTCTGACTCTCCATGTGCCCAACTACCGCGTGGACGTTACCCGTGACTGTGATGTCATCGAGGATATCCTCCGCATCTATGGTTACGACCGTGTCGAGTTGCCAGGCAGCGTACGTACTTGTGCAGTGACCAAGACGCAGACCGACATCAACAACCACATCCAGCAGATTATCAGCGAGCAGTTGACCGGTGCCGGTTACAGCGTTATTCCTGATGCCAACAAAAACACTGTTGACATCGCATACAATCTTGAGGAAAAACCTGACAGCCACGTGGAACTTTCCGGAGGATGGGGCGGCAACACCTTTGTCGGAACATTGGGACTGAGCTTCAACAACTTTGCAATCAAGCGCGTGTTCAAGAAAAAAGCCTGGAGACCGGTTCCGCTCGGCGACGGCCAGAACCTCTCCATCAGGTTCCAGACCAGCGGTACTTACTATACAGCTCTGTCCGCATCATTCGCTGAGCCTTGGCTTCTCGGAAACAAACCAGTGAGCCTGAGCGTCTCCACTTATTTCACAAGGCAGACCAATTCCACATATTTCTACCGCCATTCAGACCAGTACATGGAGGTTTACGGCGTGAGTGCAAGTCTTGGTTCAAGGCTTTCGTGGCCAGACAATTACTTTGTACTGTTCCATGCCCTGAGCTGGCAGACATACAAGCTCAACAACTGGCATTACAATTTCCTTTTCGATACAGGAAAGAGCCACAACATAAGCTACACCATAGGTTTGCAGAGGAATTCCACGGACCAGCCTATCTTCCCGAGAGGCGGATCTGATTTCTCCCTGACGCTTTCACTTACTCCTCCATACTCTCTGATGAGAGGTCATCGTGATTACAAGCACATGTCAGATCCGGAAAAGTACAAGTGGATCGAGTACCACAAGTGGCAGTTCAAGGGAGATGTTTATATGAATATCGTGGATAACCTGGTCTTCAGGGCTTCCGCCAACTGGGGCTATCTGGGATACTACAAGAAGTCTCTGGGCTATTCTCCGTTCGAGGGCTTTGAAGTCGGCGGTGACGGTATGAGCGGCTACAATACTTATGGCTCTGACATCATTTCGCTCAGGGGTTATCCTAACTACTCCCTGACCCCAATCGAGAACGGTGCTTATGTAGGCCACGTT
>CACYQQ010000132.1 GCA_902776605.1 uncultured Bacteroidales bacterium
CTGCATACGGCTGGCGCGGAGCAAGGTGTTGCTGCCACCGCCGATGCCGGCGATACCGAAGTTGTTGAACTCGCCCGATGTGACGTTCTCCTTGTTGCGGGTGGCATCGTTCATACCGCCCAGCAGGCTGTAGTTGAATCGACCGCTCTCCAAGTCATTGAAGGCGAGGCCGTTCAAGTAGTTGGTGGAGTACATATTGTCGAGAGCCCTGACGCGGAAACGCATCGAACTCCAGGTAAAACCCACCTCCGACAGGAAAAGATTGTTGGACGATGAGCCGACATTCGAGATGGTCTGAGCGGCATCCAGATCCTCATCCAACTGAGACTCAGTAAAGGTGAAGTCGCTGGCGTCCTCGTCATCTTCTTGCGTCGTACTCTGTCCTGCCTGTGGTCGGGATACCTGCTTGATCGTATCGGACAATGCGACCGACGAAGGCTTTGCCACTGCCGAAGGAGAAACTCCTGCCAGCAGTCCGAGCGCAGACATAATCAGTGTAACTTTAGTCATTGTAAAATTATAATTTTCTATTTACCAAACGGACGCAAAGATAATGATTTTTTAATAAACTGAGCCAACAACGTATTTTTTTCGTATAATTTCTTGTTAATTTGATTGTTTTGTCCTACCTTTGCATCGTATTTTGCAAAAAATACTATCGTTCGGAGTTCTCTCCCTCCCACCGACGTCGTAACGCAGTTGCTTTCTTTTTTCGTTCTTTTTCCGTTCTTTTTTGGTTCTTTTTCGTTCTTTTCAAAAAAGGAGTCTTGAAAGCAGGGAAATCGGAACCAAACAAAAGCGTGGACGACAGTGCGTTACGACAACGTTTTGGGCTCCTGTCTTCCGAACCGTCTGACTGGTATTTTATAAAACTAACTCATAATACATCTTAGAATGAAATCTTTCGCTTGGTTGGTTGCAACCGCCTTATTTCTTAGTGCGTTGACCCCTGCCTGGGCGGACAAGAAACAGAAGTCCGACAACGCACAACCCAAAATTGCTGCCTACGCCGTAGGATTCTACAATCTGGAAAACCTTTTCGACACCATACATGCCCAAGGCAAGAACGACTTCGACTTCCTGCCCGACGGGTCGTACAAATGGAACACGGTCAAGTACGAGAACAAGCTCAAGAACATGTCGCGCGTCCTGTCGGAAATGGCTACCGACAAGGTGAAAGCCGGCTGCGCTGTCATCGGTATCAGCGAAATCGAGAACCGCCAAGTGGTGCTCGATGTCTTGAAACAGGAGTCGCTCAAGAATCGTGGCTACAAGTTGCTCCACGTCGATAGTCCAGACCGTCGTGGCGTGGATTGCGGCTTGCTCTACAACCCTCGTTTCTTCACCCTCGAAGACTCGCTCTACGTGCTTTATATCTACCCCAACGACTCGACGGGTGAACGTCCTTTGGGCTTCGTCCAAGACCCTAAGACCAACGATATCAAGCCTTTGCCTCTCTATGGCGACACCACCCACATCACACGTGGTTTCCTGGTTGGCATCGGCACCATGGCGGGCGAGAAGATGGCCGTCATCGTCAACCACTGGCCCAGTCGTGGTGCGCAGAGCATCGCCCGCGAACGTGCTGGTTATCAAGTCTATGCGCTCAAGGAGGCATTGCTCAAAAAGTACCCTGGCATCAAGATCATCATCGAAGGTGACCTGAACGACGACCCCAACAACAAATCGGTGGTCGATGAACTGAAAGCCGTATCGGAGGTAAGTGACGTCAAGGATGCCCACTCGCTCTTCAACCCTTGGTACAATATGCTCTATAAGGTTGGTCAAGGCACCCTGCTCTACAAGGGCAAGTGGAACCTCTTCGACCAGATCATCCTCTCGGGCAACCTCATCGTAGGCAACCCTCAGCCCGATGCTACCACCGCCGCTTCCGAGCCTGCCCAGGGCAAGAAAGCCAAGAAAGGCAACAAGAACAATGCCGCCAAGAACTACAACCAGTTGACCTATCGCTCGCACGAGGTCTTCCTCCGCGACTACCTCATCCAGCAGGACGGTCGCTACAAGGGTAGCCCACTCCGCACCACCGCCGGCGGCACTTGGCTCAACGGCTATTCGGACCACCTCCCCACCATCGTCTATCTGGTGAAGGAAAAGGAATAATGAGGTTGTAAGGTTTTTAGGTTATGAGGTTTTAAGGTAAGTTTGATGGAAGTTGTCAAATATTATTCCATGTTACTTTAAGACCTTCCTAAAAACCTAACAACCTAAATTATTGTCCGCAAGGCCTTATAACCTCACAACCTTATAACCTAACCATATTTGTACCGAGATTTACCTCAAACTAGTTGTCTAACCTTAATAATAATCATTATGGCTCAAATCGGTTACGGCTACGGAAGTGAGTATCAATTACTCCGATTTCTTGGCCACCACAGAAATGAATTGGAACTTGCATTACATAAAGCTGGCGTTCCTGATGGTGACTTCTATTGGTTTGACTTTGACTATGCAGACAGAGATAGAATACTCTCGGGAGATAGCGAGATTTGCGGATTGAGTTTTTTAGAAGGGAGATTTGATAATTATTCGGAAGTAAAGAAAGAAATTAAAAGCTATTCTTGGACATTTAATAGTTGGCAATATTGGGACGCTGTCTTTATAGTGAATAATGTCGTGTATTTCGTAGAAGCGAAAGCCCATAAAGACGAACTTAAATCTGGCAGCAAAACTCATGGAGGGACCAATAGTGACGCTATTTTTGCATTTATGAGTAAGCAGTTCTCTTGTGCTACCGATGAGTGGCTTAAAGATTATTATCAATTTGCAAATCGTATTTCTACAGTTGCCATGATAAACAAAAAGGGCATACAGTGCAAATTGGTCAATATCTATTTTATTGATGGATATTATGATAGAGAACGAGGCATAAACAAAGACACATCAAGGGAAGAATTTGAAGAAGAAATAGAGAAAGAATTAGAGGCATTAGGACTCTCGAAAGAGGAAAAGGACAAATACGTTATTGACTTATTTATTGATGCCAACCCGCATCCTTGACATTCCATGAGGCGGGGCTATCTCCGGACAGCAATGCGAATGTTTCAAAGCCTTTATGTCTTGTCGCAATGAACTAAACCGCAAAAAAAACAACGCCAGCCATTCCGTTTGGAAATGGCTGGCGCTATTTTATTGTGTATTCAACTTAGCGGCCGACAGGCTTGATCATGAAGTTGAAATGGTAGTCCTGATAGAGGACACGATACTCGCGGAGAGGCCAAGCGCCCCAGCTGTTGACACAACCCAGACCTAACTGCAACTGGTCAATGCAGACGTTGGTGAGGGGTGATGGGTCGATGTCGGGCGAATGGAGATTGTGCTTGTGCTTACCCTCGTCCAGACTCTCGATAGTGTAGTGGAGCGCCGACGCAGAGAACGGTTTCTCGGCCACGATGCAGATGCCCTGGTTGGCGGCATTGCGGAGTTCCATCCAACGGAGGTCAACATGGTTGCCATTCTCCTGAGGTCGGATATATGGATAGAACTGGTCGGTGACGGTGCTGTGATATACACCCAGGAACTCGGAACTCTTGCGGTCGCTGTAAGTCTCGACTGGACCACGGCCATAGTAAGCAAGTTTCTCAAAGTCAACAGGCATAGGCAGTTGCATACCGAAACGGAAGAGCTCTGAAACCTTGGCATCGGGCGTTGTCTTGAGATTCTCGCTCACCTTGAGCGAACCGTCTGGATAGAAGGCATAGGTCAATGCCAACTCGCACTGGACGGAAGGCATCTCGTGCTGGGAAGTGACAAAGATAGTATCATTATTGAGGTCCACGTGGAGGTTCTTGAGGTTCATCTCGGGCGACTTCCAAGCGGAGAACTTGTTCTGCAATCCGGCACCGAAGTCATTGTCGGTTGGAGCACGCCAGAAGTTGGGTGCAAAAGTAGCACCCTCGGCCAAGAGGCTCAAACCATTCACCTCGTAGCGGGTCATGAAGCCGCTCTTGAGGTCGAAATCAACACCGAAGACAGGCGAAGTGATGACATACTTGCCGTCTTTCTTTTCAGCACTCTTGACCACCTGACTGGCTGTGAGCGACGAGTTGAGTGGCAGGACGGAAGGCGTGAGTTGCTGACGGACACCGGCCTTGAGTGGCAACTGCTGCTTGGCCAAAGTGTGACCAGCGGGCAGAAGGTCGTCACCCTGACGCACCTTATAATAGAGGTTGAGGAGGTACTCGGCACCATCGTCGGCCAACTCGCCGACGGGCAGCGAGATGCCGGCTGTCTGTTGTGCCTCGACTTTGAGCGTCTCCAAGGCACCGGAACGGAGGGCCACGCCATTGCGCAACAGGGTCCACTCCAGACGGACGTTACTGAGGTCGGTGTAGAAGTTCTCGTTATAGACCTTGAGCTGGCACATGCTGCCGGAACGGTTGGTCAAGGTGGTCCAGATGTTCTGGTAGTAGTAACCTACCTCGTACATGTGGGGATTCGGAACTCGGTCGGGCGAGATGAGACCATTGTCACAGAAGTTTCCGTCGCTGGCATCGGTCTCGTTGAAGTCTCCGCCGTAGGCCCAGATTTCCTTGCCGGCCTTGTTCTTCCAACGTATGGACTGATCGACAAAATCCCAGATGAAGCCACCCTGCAGGTTAGGGTACTTACGAATCAAATCCCAGTACTCCTTGAAACCGCCAATGCTGTTACCCATGGCATGAGCATACTCGCATTGGATGAAGGGCCGTGTCATCGATGGGTTCTTGCCATAATCCTCCATACGACGATAGTCGGCATACATCGGGCAATAGACGTCGGTGGTTGCATCCTCGAGCGTAATCTTCTTGCGCCAGATGCCATCCAACGTACCTTCGTACTGGCACAGACGACTTGGGTCCTCGGCCTTCACCCACTTGTAGGCATCAATAAAGTTCGGACCGAAACCGGCCTCGTTACCCAGGCTCCAGAAGAGGATGGCTGGGTGGTTGAAGTTACGCTGTACGTTACGCTGATTGCGTTCCAAGTGGGCCAGGTGATAGTCGGCACGTTCGGCCAACGTATGTTCGCCATAACCCATGCCGTGACTCTCCAGGTTGGCCTCGGCCACCATGTAGATGCCATACTTATCGCAGAGGTCATACCAGTAGCTGTCATCGGGATAGTGGCAGGTACGTACGGCATTGACATTGAACTGCTTCATGATCTGGATATCCTGCAACATACGTTCGCGGCTGACGACGTAACCGCCATCTGGATCGAGTTCGTGACGGTCCACGCCCTTGATCAGGATAGGCTTTCCGTTGACCAACAGTTGAGCGTCCTTCACCTCAATCTTGCGGAAACCGACCTTGACAGGAACTACCTGAACGGTCTGATTGCCATTCTGCACCAGGGCACGGAGGGTATAGAGATAAGGAGTCTCGGCCGTCCACTTGTATGGGTTGTTCACTTTGAGAACCACGGGATTACCCTTGGTAGTGGCCGACACAATGACGCGGCCGGTGGCATCCTCCAACTGAAGTTTCACCTGTGCGCCACCCGTGACGTTAGTCTGCACACGGAGCGAACCGTTCTCGTAGTTGGCATCGAGGTCGGGGGTCACGCGGATGTCCTGGAGATGCTGTTTGGGCTGTGCATAGAGCCAACAGTCACGATGGATGCCGGTGTTGCGGAAGAAGTCCTGACACTCCAAGTAAGTTCCATCGCACCAGCGGATGACCTGCATCGCAATCAAAGCAGGCTTGCCAGGGGTGACGAACTTCGTGAGGTCAAACTCGGCCTCCAACTTGCTGTCCTCACTGTAGCCGACAAACTTGCCGTTGACCCACAGATAAAAACAGCTCGACACGCTGCCGAAGTGGGCGATGACTTGCTGCCCCTTCCACGAAGCAGGAATCTGCACTTCGTGGCGATAGTAGCCGACCCAGTTATTGTCGGTAGGTACCGTCGGTGGCGTATTGGGATGCTGACGCGCCCAGGCATATTGTACGTTGACATAGATAGGGTCGCCGGCACCATTCAGTTCCCAGCAACCCGGCACAGGCATATTGCGCCAAGCGGCATCGTCAAGGCCGACCTTGAAGAAATCCTTCTGGAAGGCATCGGCATTCTTCTGCCACTGGAACTTCCATTGGCCATTGATACTCAGATAGTTGGCCGACTGTTCAGGGCACTGCATGGAGGCAGCCTCAGTCTCGTAGCCGAAGAAGTGAGTGTGCATGGCCAAGCGGTTCACTTGGTTGACCGCAGGATCCTGCCACTCATTGAACGTCTGGGCACTGAGCGTCACGGTCGATGCCGCCAATGCCAATGTTAGAAGTCTATTCATTACTCACAGTATTATATTGGTGAATTCGTTGTTTCTCGGTTTTTGGGATTGCGCGCGGGCAAAGATAATCATTTTTTTCGACAATCCCCACTTTTGCCCGAAGTTTTTTGCCATGAAGACAAAAAAAAATTCACCCGACTCTCCAAGACTGGAAAATCAGATGACGAAAAAGTGCATATTGACAGAACACTTGGGATATCCCAATGTTTGGTGGTCGCTGAGGGATTCGAACCCCCGACCCTCTGCTTGTAAGGCAGACGCTCTGAACCAACTGAGCTAAGCGACCGAATTGCTGAAGAAAAGTTATTAGGTTTTAGTTATTAGTTATTACCTTGACTAACAAGAAATAATAACTATTAACTATTAACTCTTAACTGATAACTCTTTTCGGCTTACCGAAAAGTGGTAGTCCATAGCAGAGTCGAACTGCTCTTTAGAGAATGAAAATCTCTCGTCCTAACCGATAGACGAATGGACCCCTTTAAGAAAAAGATAAGTGGTGCCAACGGGAATCGAACCAGTGACACAAGGATTTTCAGTCCTTTGCTCTACCAACTGAGCTATGGCACCTTAAATCTTTAATGGTACGGAGGATGAGACTCGAACTCACACAGCCGAACGGCCACTACCCCCTCAAAGTAGCGTGTCTACCAATTTCACCACCTCCGCATGTACTTGATGAAATGCCATATTCAGACTGAATATAGTACCCAGACCCGGGATCGAACCGGGATGGATTGCTCCACTGGTGTTTGAGACCAGCGCGTCTACCGATTCCGCCATCTGGGCGAATCAATTGATAATTGATAATTAAGAAATTAACAATTAAGAATCTTTTCGAAGAGCGAAAAACGGGACTCGAACCCGCGACCCCGACCTTGGCAAGGTCGTGCTCTACCAACTGAGCTATTTTCGCATAATTGTTTTGGTGCGGTGCGTACGGGACTCGAACCCGTGACCTCCGCCGTGACAGGGCGATATTCTAACCAACTGAACTAACGCACCAA
>CACYQQ010000133.1 GCA_902776605.1 uncultured Bacteroidales bacterium
AGACGCACGGTCATGCCAGAAGAATATCGTTTCACGGGGGTATCAATATAACGTTCCACTCCTGCAAAGTCAATGATTTCGTCCAACTTAAGGGCTATCTCCTGACGGGTCATTCCCAGGATGGACCCATTCATGTAGATATTCTCACGACCTGTCATTTCCGGGTGGAAACCTGTTCCGACTTCCAACAAGGAGGCAATCCTACCTCTATAATCAATATTTCCTGTCGTAGGAGCCGTAATATGGCTAAGTAATTTCAACAACGTCGATTTACCTGCACCATTCTTTCCAATTATACCCAGAACATCTCCTTGCTTTACACTGAAAGAAATGTCCTTCAACGCCCAAACATAATCAGAGGTTGCTTTCTTACTTCTATCATTTACTTCCCCCACTTTCAGATAGGGATCTTCCTTGCGCAAGATTGTTGTTTGCCACCAACGGTTGATGTCATGCTGTAACGTTCCCGTTCCAACTCGTCCTAATCTATATTGCTTTCCGACGTTATGAAATTCTATCGCGATATTTTTATCCATCAAAATAATGAAATACCTTATTCTATTACGTATTTATCAATATTTCGCGTCTGCGAAGAAAAATTGAGACCAATGAGGTAAGTCTTTTTCGCATCAAGGGAATAAGGCAAAGCGTATTCCTTTGTCTTGATTTGAGTGAGAGCCTCCTCGGCTGTTTTGTCAAGTTTCAGCTCCATGACATATCGGTAATCCTGACTCTCCACCAGCAAATCAATGCGGCCACGACTCGTGCGATATTCTGCCCGAATATAGAAACCAGCCAGTCGAAACAAAATGAGCAAGACATTCTGGTAATAATTCTCAACATCCTTCATGGTGTCGTAAGGAGTCGCAGAGAAGAAACTTCGCAATCTTTCGATAAACTGCTCCACATTGCCCGACTTGACATCCTTAACAAACTGCTGTAATTCAAAGGGGCTATCCACATTGTCGTAAGCACTGTAATAAGGAAGCAAGAAACTCAGGAACCCCTCCTCGACCTCTTTATTGGGATAACCTAACTTGTACAGACCAAACTCTGGATCATATCCCTTGATGGTTAAGTAACCACTTTGATATATAGTCGGAACGGGATTGGTTGACCCTGAATCTATACTGTTCAACACCTGTGCCGAGGTTTCCAAACCGTCCAGTTTTTCCAACTTATAGTCGTGCAATTGCAACAGTTTTACTAAATAGGTCGGAGTTCCCGATTCGAACCAATAACTGCCGAATTTCTTCTTAGAAAATGCATTTAGGAGGCTGAATGGATTATAAACGCCAGGTACACTCTCCTCAAAGTGATAACCATCATACATCTCCTTCAATCGTCCTAAACACTCATCGAAGGAGAGAGAATTTGCTTCTGCCAACTGCTTTATATAGAAAGAGAAATTGCTCTTCAATTCCTCTTCCGTGATACCACAGATATCATAATATTGGGCATCCATCGAAATGTCGTTTAGATTGTTCAAGTCGCTGAATACACTGACTTTTCCGAACTTGGTTACGCCCGTCAGCATAGCAAACTTAATGCAACTATCCATCGACTTCAACGCACCGTAAAAGCCCTTCAACGTACTTCGAAAATCTTCTTGCAATTCCTTATTGCCAATCGCCTGCAACATCGGCTTGTTATACTCATCAACGAGAATAGCCACCCGATGTCCAGTCTTCTTGTATGCCCCCTCAATTACCTTTTCGAATCGCATTCCTAAAGGTAAGTCATTGGACTCCAACCCATATTCCTGCTCCCATTTGCGAAGGCTATCATCTAATTTATCTACCAATACAGATTTATCATCGTAAGCATTGGTATTCAAATCCAGATACAAGACGGGCCGCACCTCCCATTCTACCTCTTTCTTGGACAATGCGAGACCGTCAAACAACTCGCGCTTACCCTCAAAATATGCCTTGATAGTCGAAAGCAAAAGAGACTTACCAAAACGGCGCGGACGAGAAAGGAAATAATAACACCCTTCTTGTACTAATTGCTCAAATCTTTCTGTTTTATCAATATAAAGGTAATTCTCTCGACGAACCTTTTCAAAATCCTGAATACCAATAGGTAATTTTTTAACAAGCTGTTCCATAGCAAAAAGTCACTTTAGATGGAGAAGAAATTACAAGGCTTCCATCTTCAATACAAGCACTTGTTCAATGACTGGGGCCATATCAAAGTACTTGTATTGCGCCAAACGACCGCCAAAGATGACATCTTTTTCTTGCGAAGCCAAAGCTCTATATTGCTCTGCAAGTTGGTTGTTTCGCTCATCATTGACCGGATAGAAGGGTTCCATACCCTCCTTATACTCCGTGGAATATTCTTCGCTGACAACCGTACGTGGACAATCATAAACCTCCTGTCCAAACATCTCAAAATGCTTGTGTTCGATGACTCGGGTATAAGGAACCTCGTGGCTGGTATAGTTCACCACGGCATTGCCCTGATAGTTAGGAGTATCCTCGATGCGCGTCTTAAATGATACGGTTCGCCAATCCAAACGTCCCAACTGATAATCGAAATACTGGTCAAGTGGACCGCAATAAACCAAGCACTTAGCCACATCTCGCCAACTCTTGCACCACTCGGAAGCAAAGAAATCGGTATTGGTGCGGCATTCCACGCCTTCCAGCAAACCTTCTATCAACTTATTATATCCTCCTATAGGGATACCCTGATACTTGTCGTTGAAGTAGTTGTTGTCGTACACCAGTCGTACAGGCAGACGCTTGATGATGAAAGCGGGCAGTTCCTTACACGACCGTCCCCACTGCTTCTCGGTATATTCCTTGATGAGTTTCTCAAAGATATCTTTGCCCACCAGACAGAGAGCTTGCTCTTCCAAGTTTTGGGGTTCCCTACCGTTCAAGGCGGCAATGGCCTCTTGACGCTGGGTCTCAATCTTCGCCTGCGCCTCAGCAGGTGTCTTCACACCCCACATCCTGGAGAATGTATTCATGTTGAAAGGCAGGTTATACCGTTCTCCCTTATAATCGGCAATCGGACAATTCGTGTACCGGTTGAACTCGACAATTCCATTGACGAAGTCCCACACCTGCTTGTTGTTCGTATGGAAGATATGGGCTCCATACTTGTGCACATGGATACCTTCCACCTCTTCACTATAGACATTTCCTCCCAACTGTGGTCGTTTGTCTATCACCAAACACTTTTTTCCCAACTGCTTGGCTCTGTATGCGAATGTGGCTCCAAAAAGTCCTGATCCGACAATTAAGTAATCAAACATAATGACGAAAACGATAACGAAAATGCGAAAAATACCGACTAGGACAGAACGAAAACGATAACGAATGCGAATAATTATTTAAGAGAGTTAATCAATCCGCAAATCTGACGTTCTATCTGCTGAATTTCAGATAAAAACTTATTATATTGATCCTCATCAACATATTTGATTTCTTTGCAAATCTTTAATTGTGTTTCTACTTCGTATGCACTTCCTAAGGCAATATACAAAAAACGAGAAAAATCAGTATCTGAGGGACGTGCCGACCCTTCTGCTATATTACTACTAATCGAAACAGATGCTCTTTGAATTTGATCACATATTCCTTTTTTCTCAAACCAAGGCATATTGGAAGAAACTTTGTAAACCTCTACAGCAAACCGAACTGCATCTTGCCAAACTTTATATTGCCGAAAATTACGTGGACTGTTCATTGTTCTGTTCTTCTGCTTAAAGGGATAGCACTTTTCTCTTTGGTTGTGCAATGATTAATTCTTCGTTTCCAGGATTTTTCGTTTTTGGTTTTGGTTTTCGTTTTTTGTTTTCGTACGAAGTCTCCGACCTTTATTTTTCGTTTTCGTTTTTCGTTTTCGTACAAAGTCTCCGACTTTGTTACACCGTATCCATGAATCGTTGCTCGGTGTGGTTGAAGATAATCACAGAGAAGAAGAGAGAAACACAAAGGACGATGCCGCTATACAAGAGTCCTTCACCCGTAAAGGTACCCGAACCGAGGCAGCCATACTTGTAGGCCTCAAAGATTGGGGTCAACGGATTCAGTTCAATCCAATAACGATATTTCTCGGGCGCGAAACTGAGAGGATAAATCAGAGGAGTCGCATACATGTACAACTGAACACCGAAACCAATCAAGAACTTCAAGTCACGATACTTAGTCGTCATGGACGAGATAATCAATCCCCAAGACATGGCCAAGAGTCCTGTCATGAGAACCAATACAGGAGACATAAGAAACCAGATGTTGAACGACCAGGTAAATTTTCCCGTGAAGACCATATAGGCATATATCAACAGGAACATGGCATATTGAATCAAGAATCGAATCAAGTTGCTCGTAATGGAACTGATAGGTACGACCAATCGCGGGAAATAGACCTTGCCGAAGACGCCAGCATTGGAACCAAAGACGTCGTTGCAAGCACCAAAACACTGAGAGAAATACCCCCACAGGGTGACACCGGCCATATAGAACACCGGTTGCGGAATCTCGTCAGTAGGAATACCCGCCAAACCACCAAACACAAACATGTACATGATGGTCGAGAACAGCGGTTGTATCAGGAACCACAACGGACCCAAAATCGTCTGTTTATACTGCGTCACGATGTCTCGCTTGATGTACATATAGTACAAATCGCGATAACGCCACAATCCCTTAATGTCAACGTCCAACCAATTCTTCTTGGGTTGTATATGTGAAATAATGTCGCTCATGCTTTTTAGAGTAGAGAGTAAAGAATAGAGAGTAATGTTCTTCCTCTCGTTGCTATTTACAATTTAATGATTAAGTATCAAAATTAAGAATTCATGTCGTCTCCTTCGCCGTAATAACCATAGGAATAGCCATAACCGTAACCGTAGCCGTAGCCATAACTGTAACCATAGCCATAACGGTTGTAACCATAACGGGAGGAAGTGGCCTCCGAGCCATTCAGAATGACACACAGGTTGTTGAACGTCCCATCCTTGTAGTATTGGTCAATGACGGGCAAGTGACTACGTTCCATGACACCTACGCGCACAATGAAGAGAGTAATCTCGGCCAATGGTTTGATGATGGTGGCATCGGCCACAATCTCGGCAGGCGGACAATCCAGGAAGATGTAGTCGAACTCCTTCTTGGCCTCTTCCAACAATTTCTTGAGACGTGCATCCTGCAACAACTCAGCAGGATTTGGAGCCGTACGTCCTGCAGGCAACATGAACATATTGTCATATTCCTTAAGTGGCACAATAGCCTGATGCCAGTCCGAAATCTGTCCACTCAGATAGGACGACACACCCTCCTTGGGACGACCCACATGCTTGGAGATAGAACGTTTGCGCAAGTCCAAGTCAAGCACCAGCACTCGCTTGCCCGATATGGCAAAAGAGGCAGCTAAGTTCGCCATAATGAAGGTCTTGCCCGAACCGGCATTGATAGAGGTTACCATGATGACCTGCTTCTGTTCATCCTCACCCTGTCCAACGACGAAAGCCAAATTAGAACGCAAGATACGGAACGCTTCGTTGATCAGGTTCTTGCTGTCGGCCTTCACCTCCATCACCGTATGCGGGGTAACACGACGCTCTTTCTTGGTTCGTTCCACTTGCGGCAATTCGCCGACAAAGGGCACTTTAAGTTTCTCAATATCACGACGACCACGCACTTTGGTGTTCATCATGTACATAATCAAGATGATAGCCAACGGAATAAGGAAGCCGATGACAAGAGCATACAGCTTAATCTTATTCGTGTCGGGCGAAATCGGACTGAAACTGCCCGATGGCGCACTGAGCAGTCGAGAGTTGTAAGCGATGAATGCCTGGTTCAACTCCGTTTCTTCTCGTTTCTGAAGCAGATAAGTATAAAGAGCCTCCTTGACTTTCTGCTGACGCTGTACACGTTGCAGGTACTTGGCTTGGTTCGGGGTCTCGGCCAACTGTCGTGTACTACGGGCATGGCGATCTTGATAGGTCTTGATCTGCGTATTGACGATGTGCATTTGGTTCTCCAGACTCATCAGGATAACGCGCCGCAGATCAGACAGTTTGGTATCGAACTCCTGCACCACAGGATTGGTCAGCGAACTCTGAGCGAGCACCTCATTGCGGGTCAACAGCAAACTGTTGTAATTCGCAATCAGACCTTCCGTGGAACCACCGCCTATACCGCTGTTGGCAGGCAAAAGCTGGGTCTCGTTTTCTGGGTTGGAGATATAGTCGCGCACATACCGACACATATAAAGTTGACTGTTCAAATCCTCTATCTGCAAGTCGGTTTGCATGGACTGTGTGAGATAAGTGGACGACAACGTACCATTCTCTGGGAGGTGGTTGCTGGACTTGTAGTCCGAGATATTATCCTCCACGTCACTCAACTCCTCCTCTATGACAGCCAATCGTTCACCAATGAACTTCGAGGTGGCAATGGACACCTGGTTTCTGTCCTTCACCCAGTTCTGGTTGTAAAGCACAATCAACTTGTTGAGTACATCCTCGGCACGCTGGTAAGAGACATCGTTGTACGAGATGTTGATGATCGATGCCTCCTTGTCCGGAGCATAAACCGAGGTGCGCGACGAACAGATGCCCGCCATGTCATAGACCGACATCCGGTTGATGTGAATCTCGAAGATATTGTTGACCCAGTAACTGGAGGTCTTCTTGAAGATAACACGCCCCATCAGACACTTCAACGTGTCGTCGAAAGTGGCAGGAACAATCTCGTCACTGCTCTGTCCGCCATAACTCTGGTGTTCAATGTTGATGCCTCCCTTGCCGTCCAGTTGAACGGTCATGCGGGCACGATCACGTTCGCCTAAGTCAATGAACTCCACCTTGACAGGTGAGGCCGTGCCATACAACTCCTTGTCCAACAACCGACCCGTGCGGCTGTAGGTGGTGTTCAATCCCAACTGACGTACCAACTCCTCATAAAGGACCGGTGCCTTGAGGGCTATCAATTCGTTGCTCACATTGGCATTGTTCTTGTTGATACCCACGGCACTAAGTCCATCGGCCACACCGCCGATAGATTGCTTACTGTCGCTCTTTATCAACAACTTAGCCGTACGACTATAGACCTGTGGCGTCGTTCGTATCTCGTACCATGCTACGCATCCGCAAATGAGCAGGGAGAGCAGGAACCAAGGCCAATGTCCCAAACATAGGAACAGGATGTCCTTGATGCTAAAATCCGACGAACTATTGCCCATCTGCCCGAAGGGGTTGGACGCGTTCTGCACCCACGTCCAGTAGATCCAGTTGGGGAA
>CACYQQ010000134.1:0-4750 GCA_902776605.1 uncultured Bacteroidales bacterium
TTTGATCTGCAGCTTAATCTGTCCAGCAATTTGTTTTGCCATTATTATTTTGATTATTGTGCTGAAGGCGTTACAAATGTCTATTCACATCGTTCCCTCACAGGTTCTCAGTTTTCGACTCGCGCCTATTCAGCGGTTAATATTTGCCTATCCAGTCAAACAGGATTGCTTCTCAAGCGTTGTAACAAAGCCTCTTGCGAGGGGGCGGACTCAGACCGCACGCTTCCAGTACAAACTCCCTTCTGGATTAAGCCTCTTTAGTGACCTGATCGTAGTTAAGTTCAAGAGGGGTCTTACGACCGAAGATCTTGACCATAACTTTAAGTTTCTTCTTCTCCACGTTGACTTCCTCCACAATGCCGTCGAAGTCCTTGAAGGGACCGTCGTTGACCTTGATGGTCTCGCCAACCATGAATGAAAGTTCGGTCTCTGCCTCCATCTCTGCCTTCTCGTCCACATTACCAAGCATAGCGGCAATCTGGTCATCAGGCAGGAATTCCGGCATCTTCGAATTACGACCGCAGAGGAAACCGACTACATTGCTGAGGTTCGACAACTGAAGTTGTGCCTCGCCAGCCAGTTTCTTTGTAGTCTTATCGCCGATAGTCTGAGGGACCACCTGGCAACGCACGAAGACGTAACTTGAAAAGAGCACCTTTTCCTTGACAACTTTCTTGTTGTCCTTCTGGGTGACTACCTTTTCAGTAGGTACGACAACTTGCTGAACGTATTTTCCGAGGTCACCGTTGGCAATTTCTGCCTCGATGAGCTCCTTTACCTTCAACTCCTTGCCGCTTATTGCGCGAAGACAATACCATCTGAACTCTGCCATAATCTCAACGAGGATTTAGAATGTTCCGTAGATTACTGGCATAATCAGCTGACCGAAGAGCATATCCATCAAGAGGATCACAATTGCAATAATGAAGGAAGCAAGCAATACAACTATTGAACTGCTCAACACCTCCGAATGGGTAGGCCAAGAAACCTTATTTACCAGCTCAGAATAAGATTCTGATATGTAATTTGTAAATCTGCTCATTGCATTTACTTTTTTATTAGCACGGGTGGAAAGGTTCGAACTCTCGACACCTGGTTTTGGAGACCAGTGCTCTACCGACTGAGCTACACCCGTAAAAGAAGGCGGGTTACTAACCGCGGTTAATAACCCGCCCCAATATCAGTTGATTTCTGAATTAGCCAAGGATCTCAGTTACCTGACCAGAACCAACGGTGCGGCCGCCCTCACGGATAGCGAAACGGAGACCTACAGACATTGCAACTGGAGTAATCAAAGTAACGTCGATAGAAACGTGATCACCAGGCATAACCATCTCAACTCCCTCTGGCAACTTGATCTCGCCAGTTACATCCATAGTACGGAGGTAGAACTGAGGACGATAGTTGTTGTGGAATGGAGTGTGACGACCACCCTCTTCCTTCTTCAGGACGTAGATCTGAGCCTTGAAGTGATCGTGAGGAGTTACGCTGTTTGGCTTGCAAAGAACCATACCGCGCTTAACCTCGTTCTTGTCGATACCACGGAGGAGCAAACCAACGTTATCACCAGCCTCACCACGATCGAGGAGCTTGCGGAACATCTCAACGCCAGTTACGACGGTGAGCTTGTCAGCGCCAAGACCAAGGAGCTGTACCTGGTCGTTGAGGTTAACAACACCAGTCTCGATACGGCCAGTAGCAACAGTACCACGACCAGTAATAGAGAAGATATCCTCAACAGGCATCAAGAAAGGCTTATCGATGTCACGTGGAGGCAACTGGATCCAGTTGTCAACAGCGTCCATCAACTCCATAATCTTATCCTCCCACTCAGGTACGCCATTGAGGGCGCCAAGGGCAGAACCGCGGATGAATGGAGTATCCTCCTCGAACTCATACTGAGCCAAGAGGTCACGCATTTCCATCTCAACGAGGTCGAGCATCTCAGGATCGTCAACCTGGTCACACTTGTTGATGAATACA
Organism: uncultured Bacteroidales bacterium; assembly: GCA_902776605.1. GTDB lineage: Bacteria > Bacteroidota > Bacteroidia > Bacteroidales > UBA3663 > Liminaster. The sequence goes on from CACYQQ010000134.1 coordinate 1,984, forward strand.
ACGAGACGTGGAACGTTTACCTGACGAGCCAAAAGGATGTGCTCACGAGTCTGAGGCATAGGACCATCAGTAGCAGCAACTACGATGATAGCGCCATCCATCTGAGCAGCACCAGTAACCATGTTCTTAACGTAGTCAGCGTGGCCTGGGCAGTCAACGTGTGCATAGTGACGGGTAGCGGTCTGATACTCTACGTGTGAGGTGTTGATAGTAATACCACGCTCCTTCTCCTCAGGTGCGTTATCAATCTGATCGAAATCCTTCTTCTCAGAGAGACCCTTCTTTGCGAGAACGGTGGTAATAGCTGCGGTCAAGGTAGTCTTACCGTGATCGACGTGACCGATGGTACCAATGTTTACGTGTGGTTTCGAACGGTCAAATTGTTCTTTTGCCATAGTAGTTAATTTTTAATATTAAAAATGTTAAGTTGAAATAACTAGTTTGAATATTTGAGCCGCTTTCGAGAGTTGAACTCGAGACCTCATCCTTACCAAGGATGCGCTCTACCACTGAGCTAAAGCGGCAACATGTTTTTTGTGTTTTGAGCGGGCAACGAGACTCGAACTCGCAACATTCAGCTTGGAGGGCTGACACTCTACCAATTGAGCTATACCCGCATTTCAGACGCCCATAGTTGAACTTTACAACCCTCAAAAAGTGCGCCCGCAAGACTCCCGAATCAGCATTAATTCGGACGTTTTGCGGGTGCAAAGATAGTATTAATTTCTGATATGGAAAAATTTTTCCGTCACTTTTTTGATTTTTATACCGATTTTTCTCTCTTTTAACAGAATTTTAAGGCAAAACTATCAAGTTTAGATTTCATTTCACCCCAATCGGTGCATTTCTGGGACGGAAACAGAGGTTTCAAATCATGCTTTATTCTTTTCTTTCGACTTTTTGATTTGACGCTCCAGAGCCTCGCAAACCTGCGATACGGCATCCTCGTAAGCCTCGGCGGCGCGGCTGGCAAAGAATTGCTGGTCACCCACGGCAATCTTGATGCCGATTTCCTTGTTGGCCTTATCTGTGGTGTTGTTAATCTTCAGCTGCACTTCGGCCGTACGAATCTCTGCAAAGCGATTTAATTTTTCAAGTTTCTTATTGATGTACTCGTTCAATGAAACGGAAGTCTCGAAATTTACAGACTGAATTGTAATCTCCATAGTGGTAAAAGTTTAAAGTGGTTAATGGACTCTCCCCGACCCTCCCTACGAGGGAGGGGGAATAACTATATTGAAACGGATGCTCAACAGGAGCTTCCGGAAAATGGGTTCAAAACTAAATTCTATAATAGCTATAGCAACTATATAACTATAGGAACTATAATTTGTAATACCTGCGTCCTCTCCAACTATTTAATATCTCCCCCTCCTCCACTCCTCGGATGGGCTTTCCGATAGTTTTGCAGGAGTTCCTGTGGCGTGAGGTGGGTATAGACCTCGGTGGAGTCCAACGAGGCGTGACCCAGCAACTCCTTCACGGCCATCAGGTCGGCACCCTCAGCCAGCATGTTGGTGGCAAAAGAGTGGCGCAGGACGTGCGCTCCGTGACGAGCCAGGTGGGGCAACTGCTCCAGGTACTTGTGGGCGATAGCGGTCACCTTGGTGGGCGACAGCCCTTCTCCCTCGGGATTGGTAAAGAACATTTCGGTTCGACCGCCGACTTCGGCATCGCGCGCACCCACGTAGTTTATTATTAAGGTATGCAACTCCGGTCCGAAGGGGATGATGCGTTGCTTGTTTCCCTTACCCGTGACGCGCAACTGGTTGTTGTCCAGGTCCACATCCTGACTACGCAGGCCGGCCGCCTCTGCCCGACGCATTCCTGTACTGTAGAGCATGTCTATCAACAGGTGGTCGCGTATGCCGACAAAGTCGTCTCCGTAGTCGGTGTCGTCTATCAGTTGGTCCATCTCCTTCTCGTGCACCCAGACGGGCAACGTCTTGGGCACCTTGGGTGTGGGCAACAGCGTCAACGGGTTGGAGTGGAGCAATCCCTGCTGACGCAGGTATCGGCAGAAACTCCGCAGGGCGCAGAACGACTGCTTGATGGTGGCCACCGACAACTTCCTCTTTCCCATGCTCACCATCCAACCGCGAGCCAGCGGAAGACTGGGTGCCAGGGGGTCGAACTGCCCCGTCTAGTTCCGCTCGAATTTCAGATATTTCAGGAAATCTTCGACTGTGGTATTCATGGGAAACTATCCTTTGTCGCTCAAGATTCGTAAGATTTCTTTCATTTGGGCGGGTTACTATTATAGAAGACGACTGATATTTTCGGTACAAAAGTAATACGTTTTTCCAACAAAAGCAACTTTTCCACTTTAAAATTTCTTAAAAGTGTCAAAAAACATCCGTTTTCAATTCTCCTTTCAAAAAAATATCGTACTTTTGGGCAAGTTTAGTGCAATAAACGGAAGGCTAATGGGCTCTTCGAGCCGCTAAAGGTTCACTTCGTTCACGCTAATGGCTGACGCGCTAACGGAGCGAAGAGCAAGGAGCCTATCAATTATCAATTGTCAATTATCAATTGAATGATGGTCTTCGGCACTAAAGAGCAAAGGAGAGATTTTCAATTTTTCATTTTCTCCAACATTCGTCCGTTAACTCCACAGCCGCAGGCTGTTAACTCCTCATTAACTACCATTAACTCCTATATATAATTTAATACCCATGCTCCTCTTCGACCTTCTCCATCGAGCCCTCGGTCCCAACCGCAATGCTGCTGTTGGCGAGGAGATTGCCGCCATGGGACATCCCGACGA
>CACYQQ010000134.1:4762-11990 GCA_902776605.1 uncultured Bacteroidales bacterium
GAGGTGAGCGGTCTGGTCTATGATGCCATCCTCACCTTGCCTCCGCAGCAGCAACCCAACAAGGAACTCCTCCTCCGTTGGGCGGCTCGTGTGCAGTCCATCGAACGCGACAACTGCCTCTTCCGCCAACGGTTCGGCGAAGCGCTCTCCGAGTTCGAGGCGCACGGCCTGGACCCTATCGTCTTCAAGGGCCTGACCCTCTCCGACCTCTACCCCAACCCGCTGCACCGGCCTGTGGGCGACATCGACCTCTTCGTGCCGCTCGACATGCAGCACCGTTACCTGCAATGCCTTGGCCAACCCGAGACGGACCATCAGCACGACTTCGACGTCAAACACCTCACCCTGCAACACCTCGGTCTGAACTGGGAACTGCACTTCCGCAGCGCCTATTTCTATAGCCAGATCACCGACCGCCGCTACCACCTTCTGGAGAGGGAGGAGACGGTGCCCGACTGTCTGTTCCACTTCGACATCGACAACCACCGCGTACAGGTCTTTCCGCCGCGCCTCCACATGGTCTATCTCACCGCCCATTTCCAGCATCACCTCCTCGTCGAACGGGTCTCGCTCCGTCAGGTGGTCGATTGGATGTTGGCGCTCCATCACGACCGTACCGCATTGGCTATCAGCGAAGTGCTCTTCGTCCGCACCCTGCAACGCATGTCCCTCTACCGCCTCTATCGCGCCTTGGGATACATCGCCACCCACTATATGGGCTTCAACGCCAGCGGCTATGCCGGTCTCACCAACCTCACCTCTGCCGATGCCCAACGGGGCGAACTGCTCCTCCGCGTCTTGCTCGACGGCCATGTCCCAGGTTGTGAACCTTATCGCGCTCTCCAACCCTCCGACGGCTTCTGGACCCGCACGCGCCACTTCTTCCAACTCTGTCGCCAATGCTATGTCCTCTTCCCGTTGGGTCGGCGCGAGGCCTTCGCCACCCCGTTCGGCTATCTGCGTTTCGCCATGAAAAGGCGGATGAAGTGACCCAAAAACCTCAAACAATGAAACATATCTTATCCCTCCTCTTGTTATCGACCCTGACCCTCACCGCTGCTTGGGCAGGGAAAGTAAAGTTCACCGTGCAGGGAACGGTTGACCCGAAGGTCAAAAAAATCGAAGTATTCGATGCTGCAAATGCAAGAAAAGCATTAGCCACTTTGACCGTGACGGACGGCACCTTCACCTATACCAACACGCTGCCGGACGACACTTATCTGGTCTTTGCAGATAACGTGAACAAACGCCACTGCTTTGTCATCACCAACGGCGAAAACATCCTTGTCGATTTGATACAGGGAAAAGCTTCGGGCACACCACTCAACGAAGAACTCTATGCCGTGGTGGACACGCTCGAAACCCTATTGAACAAAAACCAAGCTCAAGCAGTCAAGTACTTAGAAAAAGTGGTCGATCGCCACCGCAAGGACTGCCTTCCCGTCCCCCTGATTTTGACATGCTACAAGTATCTACCTCCAGAGACCGCCAACCGGCTCTGTGACAGCAAGATGCCTTATACGCGACACCCTCTGTTCTGGCGCGTGGCAAAAATGTACGAGGAAGACAAACCCCGGTACTCCCTCATCGGCAAGAAATTCACCAACGTCACCCTGCACAATGGCCGTGGCGAAAAGGTCAAGCTGTCGGAAGCCATCGGCCAGGGCAAATATGTCTTGGTCGATTTCTGGGCATCGTGGTGTGGTCCCTGCATGGGCGAAATGCCTTATCTGAAAGAGTGTTACGCCAAATACAAGGACAAGGGATTCGAGATCGTCGGCATCTCGTTGGACAAGAATCGCGCCGCTTGGATCAACGCCATCGCACAGAAGGAACTCTCCTGGCCGCAATACAGCGACCTGGACCAGTTCGACAACGAAGCCGCCTCCACTTATCAGGTCAGCAGCATCCCGTGGAACTTCCTGTGCGACCCGGAGGGAACCATCATTGCCATCTCTCTGCGCGGCGAGGCACTGGCCGAGAAATTGGCCGAAGTAATGAAATAAGGCGTCAGCACTCGAAAACAAGGACTATTATTGCAAAAAAAGGGGATATCTCAACGATATCCCTTTTCTCTGCCATCCCGAGGATGACTTGTTTTCTGTGTTTTTCGATGTTTTCAGACTTAAAATAAAAATATCATTTGGGCATTTAATCAAAATCTTTGTGTGTTATGGTTATGTCTTTAAGGTACCGCAAAGATACGGGCATTTTTCGGAGTACGCAAATATTTTTATATGTTGTGCAACACAGCAACCGATTGTTCTGCTATAAAACATATAAATTAAGGCCTTAAAAAGCCGAAAATGGAAGAAAAATCACAAAATTTGCAAAAGAATTGTGCATTAGTTGAACAAATAGGCAACAATTATTGCGCATCCCAACCAAAATCAGTCGGCACCCGAAGACAACCCGAACCGTGACCGAAAGGCAGCACGTTGGCCCGACCTTACCGACCTGTCCGGACCAAGGGGGCAGACCAGAAAAGCGCAGAGGTCGAGGCACAAAAAAAAGGAATATCTCAACGATATCCCTTTTTATATGCCATCTAGGATGGCTTGTTTCAGTGTTTTTCGTGTTTGTAGAAATAAAGTAATCTTATATATATCATTTGGGCATTTAATCAAATCTTTGTGTGTTATGGTTATGTCTTTAAGGTACCGCAAAGATACGGGCATTTTTCGGAGTACGCAAATATTTCTATATGTTGTGCAACACAGCAACCGATTGTTCTGCTAAACAACATACGTTTTTCGCCAAAAATAGTACGATTTTGGTCCAAAATGAGTCGAAAAACAACAAAATTTGCACAAAACAGAGCAATCTTGAAGCAACCTTTGCACGCACCCTTACATTTTGTAGCGAGAGGAAGCGTTCGGGCCGTTGGACAACTGTTCGGATGCCCTTGACCATTACGCCCGAAAAAGTATAAATAGTAGCAAACTACCACAAATATGCATGAAAAATTACTAAAATGGCACAGAATTGTATGTTTTACAACACTTTTCATACAAAACTCTTGCATACTATTGAACAAATACATATATTTGCAGCAACTAAAACCGTGAAATAAGCTATTACTCCACCCAGGATAATTCTTCCCCTCCGCGAGGGAGTCATATCCTGAAATACTATACTAAAACCAACCATTTCTTCCCCGCTATTGTGCAACAAAAAGCAGAAGATTGTTATTGCCCATATTCTCTATTACGTTTATACGTAACCGAATGACGAAATAACCCACCTATTAATACCTGATAATACTATGAGTTTCTTCAATTTAAAAAAGGATCAGCATGCCGACGGCTACACCTACGACGGTCAGGGTCAGGAGCGTACAGGCATTGTCGATAATGTCTTCATCAACCTGGAAAAGGGTTGCCTCCTGTTGCGCTATCCCTATGACAACCTTTCGACCAGTGCCCGCGTGACGGTGCAGGAGGGTCAGAAGATGGTCTTCTGCAGCGAGGGCATGTACTCAGACTGCTTTGAACCAGGCAGTTACACGCTAAGTACCAACAACATTCCTTTCTTGGAGAAACTGGTCAACCTGCCCTTTGGCGGCAAGTCGGCCTTCAAGACTACGGTCTTCTGCGTCAGCACCGTCCGCCAGCGTTTTGCGGGAGATGACGCCGGTTGGGGAGTGGGTCTCACCGTGCGCGACTATACCCTGGGCGACGAGGGCGTGACCATCAAGATTGGCGCTTATGGCACTTACGAGTTCCGCATCACCAATCCTATTGCCTTCATCCGCCAATACAGCGGCACGCAACATGAGATATGGTTGGCCGACTTCGCCGAGGAGTTCAAATCGGCTGTGAGCCAACGCATTGTGCCTGCGCTGTCGAAGTACTTCAGCACCCAGAAGATAAGCATCACCGAGGTGAACAACTACCTCATGGAGATGGCCGATTCCGCGCGCAAGTCTATTAACGAATACCTGGAGGACTATGGTATTGAACTCACTAAGTTCGATATCGAGGGTGTCAACCCGAACGAGGACGACCCCAACTACCAGCAGATCATTGCGGCCCAGACATCGGCCGGCGAGATGGATCTGGAGAGTCGCGCCTTGGCTCGCAAGCGTGCCCGCGAGGGATACAACTATCAGCAAGAGAGGCAGTTCGACATCATGGAGGGCGCTGCCAACAATACCGGTACGGCAGGCACAATGATGGGCGCCGGCATGGGTATGGGCATGGGCTTCGGCATGGGTGGTGCCTTTGGTGCGCAGATGGGCGGCATGGCACAAGGCGCTTTTGGTGCGCAACCCCAGACGCAGGCTCCACCTCCACCCCCGACGCCGCAAGCTGTTGCTTTCCACGTCATTATCAATGGCCAACAGGCTGGACCTTATGACCTCGTCACGCTCCAACCATTAGTCAGTCAGGGTGTCGTCACCCCCGCCACCTTAGTATGGCGCGCCGGCATGGCGCAATGGGCTGCTGCTCAGACCGTTCCGGAGTTGGCCGCTCTGTTTGGACCACCAGCACCGCCTACAGCGCCACCACCGCCAATGCCATAAAAAGATAGTGCCTATAGTAACTATAGAGACTATAAAAATATAGATTCTATAGGTACTATAGGAAATATTGAAACTATAGATTATTTCAAAAAGATACCCATGAACAAGAACCCGTTTTACACTTGGTTGACCCCTGTATTGACAGGCGTTGTCACCATTGCCTGCTTCTTTCTGTTCCAACCGGAAGAGCCTACGGCCCTGTTTTGGATAAACTTAGTCTATACGCTTTTGTTGGAGGCCCTCTTCTTCGGGTGGCTTCTGTGGGGCGGCAGACGCGAGTCATGATAACCTACCAACAACTTCATACTATGGAAACGATAAAGATATTCTTGGCAGGAGCTAAAAACCTACAGGAAGAACGTCTGAAACTCAAGGCGTTGGCCAATGCCTTGACCTTCAAGTACGGTCAGGAGGGCAAGAAAGTGACCATCAATATGAGTTCGTACGAGGACTTCGGCGACCGTCAGAGTGTCTATGACAACTTCATCAAGAACGAAGCCGACATCGTCATCTTCCTATTTGACCAACGCATCGGCGACAAAACCGAGGCTGAGATACGTCTGGCCTATGAAAACCAGCGCCAGAAGAAACGCCCGGAAATATACTCTTTCGTCCGCGCTTTCGATACCCGTACCCCCGAGATTGACCACATGGAGGAGGTGCTCAACACCGTGACCGAAAACTATTACGTGGACTTCTTCAATACGGAGGACCTCATCAGCAAGGCCAAGGAACGACTCTGCACCGTGGTCAACCAGCGACTGGCGCAACGTGCTATGTTCGAGACAGAAACCGTGGCCCGAAACACCTCGTCGCAGACCCCGATGTTCCGTGTGGTCTGTGGCGTCTTCACCATCTATTATATCATAGGTGGAGTGGCGTGGATGTTGTTCTACTCCATCGTTGGTGTCAACATGGGACTGTCGCTGAAGGTCTATCTCGCCGGAATCCTGCTGTTGTCCATCTTCTGGATCATCGTCGCCAGTCTGGTGGGTCGTCACGACTCCAACTACAATGCCCGACAGGAGACTTTGGTCAACGACACCGAAGATGTCCGAAGTTACATTGAGGAGCTCAAGATGATGGCCAAGCAATATGGTCGCAACGATACAGAACGCCTTTGGAAACAACTGATTATGGAGGCAGAGTCTATTCCTCCGCGTCAGTTCGCCCGCAAGAAAGTGGCGTTGCAAGCAAGGGCAACACAACTCATCAATGCATAAAAATTAGAGTGCGGGGTAGAGGGTAGTTCAAGGCAATAGGATAGATTGAATAAAAATGTGCCCGCTCGCAGAACGGCGGGAAAAATAACTCCCGAGAACCCCCACCACTCTATTTTCAATATATAAGGGAGTTAACTGACGATTGTTGAAACCGCACAAAGCTCTTTCAACCCTCAGTAGTAACGTCCGTTAACTACAAAAGCGAAGCGATAACTCCAGTTAACTACCATTAACTCCCTTCAAGTAAACTACTGACCCCCTTAAAACCATAATTCCATGGCTGAATTAAAAATCACCCGATGTAAGGTATGTACCAGTCCACTGAAGGCTGGTTCCAATAAGTGTGGTAAGTGCGGTGCCGAACATAGTATCGAACCTGCCATTGTCAATCCGTTGCGTTTCACTCCTGAAGAGGTACAAAAGTATCGTGCTGCCTTCGAGGAACAGGTTCAGGAAAACCCCAACGATTCAAACGCCCTCTTCGCTACTGGCTTGACTTACTTAGGATTAAAGAATTACGAGTTGGCCGATGAAGCATTGCAGAAGGCCGTCAAGCAACATCCCGAGAATCCCGATGTGTACTACTACTGTGCCCTCTGTTTCTTCCGCCATCGCTCGGTCGCCAACCTCAGCAAGGAGGAGATGGAACGCATCGAGGAGTGGTTACAGACCGCCACACAGATACAACCCAAGCGTAAGTACCTCATCCTCCAGATGATACTCCGTCAAGGTATGACCAGTATGGGACTCAACCTTGACACCTACAAGGAGATGCCTGCCGAACTCTTGGAGAAAGCACGCGTCACACAGCAGGAGGAGGACGAACTCTTTGAAATTGAGCAACATGTACTCATCACCGACGAGACCACCAAGCAATTCCTGAGCCAACTCTCCGGCAATGCACAGAGTTCAGCGGCCAACGGCAAAGGTCCTGCCGACAACGTCTTACAACAGGCCTTAGAAGCCTACGACGACATTTGCGATTACCCCACTGCACGCGACAGAGATATTGACCGCAAACGCGTGGAACAGCTCAACGATGAAGCCGTACGCCAAGATTGCCTTGCTGCCATGTACCCACCAGCCGAACCCGAAAAGGTGAGTCACCCCAGCGTCATGAGTCTGCTCTGGAAGAACGTGAAGCGCACCATCCTCTATGCCGTGCTCTTCGTCGTCGCTGTCATCGTTGCCGAGACTGGTTTCAAGGCCACTACCGACTATGAATATCCCGCCAAGAGTGTCGAGGCCCGTGTCGCCGAACGCCTGGAGAAAGACAAGGCCGACGGCAAAAAGACCACCAAGGCCGAGCGCAAAGAATATGAGGAAGCCGCCATCGCAGCGTTCGAGAAGGATACTGCCAAGATAGCCCGCAGGGAACGGGAATACACCCTCTACGGTTGGGCAACCCATACACCCGACTCCACCGCCAAGGACGGCAAGGCCACCTCTTTCCATTGGGGTACGCCGACCGACGAGGACA
>CACYQQ010000135.1 GCA_902776605.1 uncultured Bacteroidales bacterium
GATGCCCACATCATCCTGGCCGACAATGCCGTGATGAATGTCACAGCAGGCTCATCTTATGGAATCGCGAGTACCACTGGTAACAGCTACTCCCTCTTTGTTTACGGACAGAGTGGACAGAGCGGAGAGCTGAATGTGACAAGCAGTAGTTGGGCTACTAATATTCTCGGCGGTGACATCACCATTGCTGGTTGCAATGTCACTGCGTTAGGAACAATGGGCATCTTCCCTCAAAAATACAACAACAAGGGCGGTAATGTAAAGATTGCGAACGGTAAAGTTACTGCTACTGGAACAAGTAATTTTGGCATCTTTGCCTATGGCGGAGACATCACTATTGACAATAGTAATGTGACGGTCAAATCTACAAGTAGCAACGCCATCCATACTGAAGACGGAGGCAACGTCATTATCCGAAATGGTGGAAAGACCATAATCAATGCAGTCAATTATGGCATTGGTGCTTTCGGAGGAGATGTCACTATCACAGATTGTGAAGTGGAAACCACGGGGGCTAAAGGTATCTACACATACAAAAGCGGCAATCAGGGCGGTAATATAACAATCCAAGACGCAACGGTGACAGCCACAGGAACAAGAGGTTATGGCATCCAAACAGACGGCGGTGGCGACATCACCCTCGGTCTAAACAAAGCTTCCGACTACATCCTCTCAAGCAGTTATTTTGGCACGGTGAAGATAGCCGACGGCCAGACGCTCACCGACGGCAGCGGCAACATCTACACCGGCACACTGACCGATGAGCAAAAGGAAGCCATCGCCGGCAAGACCCTGCGCCCATGCATCTCTTACCTCGACTCGGACGGCGAGACGCAATATTGCGCCGACTACACCATGCTCACGGGCGATGAGACGGAACTCACCACCGCAGGTTGGTATGTGGCCGCTGGTACACTCAACTATGACCACAGCCTCAAATTAAAGGGAGATGTCAACCTCATTCTCACCGACGGCTGTCAGATGAACATCGGCACAAGCGACAAGAGATTGAGCGACATCGCTCTTAATGGTTTCAATACAAACCTCACCATCTATGGACAGAACACGGGCAATGGTACTCTCAGTATCTATAACGATGGCAATGGAAAAGATGGTTTCTTGGTACATGACCTCACCATCAACGGCGGCACAGTAGATGTCAACGCAGTCGGCAGATGTGCTATAAATACACCGGGAACATTCACCTACAACGGTGGCAATGTCACCGCCGCCGGCAACTATTTTGCCATCTATGCAGGCGGCGGCTACAACTTCTCTTGGAGCAAGCCTAGCGACAGCATCGTCTTTGGCTACAATGGCCTCAAAACGAATGGCACTACTGCCACGTTCAACAAACTCTTTACCGACGGTACGAACTACTACATCGGCACGCTGACTGGCGACGAAATTGACGTCCTCGCTGGCAAGACGTTACGCCCATGCACGGCAGTGACATTGGCCGACACGGACAACGCTCTTTGGGAGAAACTCTCGGCACTGGACGGCGCAACGCTCGACGTGACATTGGCCGCACGCACCATCGACACCGAGTGGAACACCATCGCGCTGCCGTTCGACGTGACGGCCGAACAGCTCACCGAGACTTTCGGCGAGGGTGTGAAGCTGTACGAGTTGACAGGTTCGTCATTGGCCGACGGCGTTCTGGGCTTGGAGTTCTCATCGGCCACAAGCATCGAGGCGGGCAAGCCTTACTTCATTGCGGCATCGAGCAACGTGGTGAACCCAGTGTTCAAGGGCGTGACCATCAAGGCATCGGACAGCATCCCTGCCACGACCAGCTACGTCGATTTCATCCCGACGCTGGGTGTATCGGAAATCCAGGGGGACCGCATCACCGACGTGCTGGTATTGGGCGGCAACAACACCCTCTACAACCCCGCCTCGTTGCCTGCCAAGATGAAGGCCTTCCGTGGATACTTCCGTGTGCATGACTATTCACCCGCCGCAGAGGCTATGCAGTTCCGCATGACGTTCGACGACGCCACGGAGGATGACGTAACGGGCATTGTGCAAATTGAAAATTCAAAATTGAAAGGTGATCATTCCGATGCCCTCTATAACCTGATGGGCGTACGCGTGAAGAGTGCCGACAAGGGTCTCTACATCGTCAAAGGAAAGAAAATCATCGTCAAGTAATCAATGCTCGCAGTGTCGCTCTACGTCGAATGCATGATTTGAGTCTACGGACTTTGGGGACTTATGGGACTGCCCTTGAAATCCTTTGAGTTCATCAAGTCCTTTGCGTCCTTTAAGTCCGTAGACCATAATTACAGAGTGTCGCTCTACGTCGAAAGATATATTTAAGTCTACGGACTTTTAGGACTTATGGGACTACCTTTGAAATCCTTTAAGTTCATCAAGTCCTTTGCGTCCTTTAAGTCCGTAGACCATAATTACAGAGTGACGCGCAATGTCGAAAGATATATTTAAGTCTACGGACTTTTAGGACTTATGGGACTACCTTTGAAATCCTTTAAGTTCATAAAGTCCTTTGGATCCTTTAAGTCCGTAGACAGGATAAAATCAAGAGACGCTATTACACTTACTTCCTTAGAGAAATAAAAATTTATAAAAAATGAAAGCAACATATCAAAAACCAACTATCTTAGTTGTCGAGATTGAAAACGAGGGCTTTATCGCCGTAAGTGGCGATGGCACTCAGTATACCACCACCGCAACTCAAGGTGACGTGAAACTAAACTACGACGAAAGCTATCGCGTCAACCTGTGGGACGCGAAATAACGGCTTTTCTGATAATCTCATGTTGAGCAAACTTTGTCCTTCGAGTCCTTTAAGTCCGTAGAAATAACTAAGTCCATGGAGACGCTTTGTGCTTAGGGAGTATTATTGTTGTCTATGTACTTTTAGGACATAAAGGACAGGATTAAGTCTTTGTTATTATTCTTTTCTGTTTTAGGACTCAAGGATGCAGCAAAGTTATAAAATCCTTCGACTTCGCTCAGTATGAAAATGCCAAGGAAATGCAGGGTAAAGAGCAACCGATACGGCTCTTTGCCCTGCACTCTGTTTATGGGGGCGAATAGGGTGGTGCTTATTGTACCCTACAAGGGTAATAAAACACATTAATCGCCTAATTTTCAGTATGCTATAGCAATTAGTATAGGAGGGAATAAAAGACCCCCTCAAGACCCCCTCCTTCTTCTCGCCAAGGGTTATCAACCTTTGGCTGCGAGGACCCCGAGGGGAGGAGGATTGCCCCGTGCGAATGGTGCGTAAGTGAATGGAAATTAAGAAAATAGTTCATCTTTAGAGAAGTGACGGGTTTCGTATGGAGGAAGATGTTTTTCCGTGACTTCCGTGTATTTCGTGGTTAAGATAAGGCGTAAGCCGTTGATAATCATAGTACCATAGCAAAGTATAGCAAAAAGTATAGCAGTCAAATGTTTGGAGGGATGAAAAAAGGGGCGTACCTTTGCACCGCAATTCAGCAAGACACCAAGTCTCCCGAGAGATGACTTGAAGTCGGAGGGTTCAGGTTGTAAGGGCCAGAGGTTGAAGCATGATGCACGCTTCTCCGCATTCTTCCCTTGAAGGCCTTACAGAGAAGCGGCCAGGAACCCGACCAGGGAGCGCTTGCTGAAGGAAAAAACAATATTCAAAAACAATTAAAACATTTTACAATTATGGCAAGAATCAATCCTAACGCAACTATCGCAACTATGTCTGGTAAGGCAAACCGTCAGAGCAACATCTACTATCGTACCGACAAGCAGACCGGCAGGGTCTATACCGGTACCCTGTTGAACCCAAGCCGTCCATCTGACTCTGTGGCTTCGGTCAATGCCCGCACTAAGTTCGGCCAACGTGTCGGCAACGCCTCCGCCTGGTTGGCAGCCAACAAGCCCGGTGGTGCCCAGCCGAACGGCAGCGAACTCTATCAGAAGGTGTATAAGTCCTACAAGGCACAGACCAAGATGAGCGGCCTCTTCGCTTACATCGTTCACCTCATGGACGAGGAGGGCAATGTCCGCATGGGCGGCCAGAACAACAACACCGGCAGCGGTGATATGGGATGATTGAGGTTGTAAGGTTATGAGGTTATAAGGTTCTGAGGGAGTTAACGGGAGTTATTAGAAATTATCGCTTTGCTCAAGTAGTTAACGGACATTACTACAGATGGTCTGAAAACACTTCCGATAACAAAAGGATTCGTCTGTTAAGTACATGAAATTAACTCCCTTATCGCACCTGATTTTAGGTTATGAGGTCTTAAGGTCGTTAGGTTTTAAGGCCTCAAAATTTTGAAAACAGGGGTTATAACCCTTCTACGTTCTTTGACAAGTTTGATATTAAGTAGTTGTTCAAAATTATTTTATAACATTATGTAGGTCTGTTCAAGAACTATCTTTTTCATTCTTGGTCGCATCTTTTGCCTTTGCCCTCAGGCACAATGTCACATTGCGCCATCGGCCAAAACCGAAATCTGCTTCCCAATCTCTGAAAAATATAGTCAAATAATCTTGAACACCTACTTAACTGGAACTTTTCATTTACCACTGAACACATGTATTTTTCATTATATTCGTTTCATTCGGTGATGAATTGCTCCTTCGTTGTGTTCGTGGGGGTAACGACATAAATATCATGTGAGCAGTTGGCAATAAAGGGTTATTTCGTTGGTAATGGAGCGATTGGAAGCTATTTTTTAGGTTTAATTTGCTTATTAAGAAAAAAGTGAGTAACTTTGCCGTCCGATTGTACGTCGGAAACGGTTTGAAAATAGGAGTCAATATGAGTTGTCGTACCCCGGATTGAGCGGTGTGACAACTCATATTTGGCAACTATTTCTAGGATATTGGCAATGAAAAATAGTACTCACAAGTTATTAGAACAGAAAGGGAAACGTCGTATCAGCATGCTCACCGCCTACGACTTCCACACCGCCTGCACCATCGACGAAGCAGGCATCGACATGATTCTGGTGGGCGACTCTCTGGGTAACGTGATGTTGGGTTATGAGAATACCCTGGCTGTCACCGTCGAAGATATGATTCACCATGGCAAGGCTGTGTGCCGTGGGGCAAAGAATGCCTTTGTGGTGATCGACATGCCCTTTATGTCTTACCAGGGCTCGGTCTATGACGCCGTGATGAATGCCGGCCGCATCCTCAAGGAGACCAACTGCCAGGCGGTCAAGCTGGAGGGTGGAGCGGAGTATGCCGACCGCATCCGCGCCATCGTCCAAGCCGGTATTCCGGTGGTGGCGCACTTGGGATTGACCCCGCAGTCGTTCAACACGTTGGGCGGCTACAAGGTGCAGGGTAAGTCGTTGGCCGTGGCACAGAAACTGTTGGCCGATGCGCAGGCCGTGACCGAAGCAGGGGCTTTCGCCATCACCTTGGAGTGTGTGCCCGAGGCGTTGGCCAAACTCATCACCGAACGCACCTCGGCACTCACCATCGGCATCGGTGCCGGTAAGTACTGCGATGGCCAAGTGCTTGTCTATCAGGATATGCTGGGTTATACGGACGGTTTCACGCCGAAGTTTGTCAAGAAGTATGCCGACCTGCACAGCGTGATGTTGGAGGCGTTCAAGCAGTACAAGGCAGAGTGCGAGGCACAGACTTTCCCCGCCCCCGAACACACCTTCGGCATCGACGACGAGGTGATGGGGAAACTATATTAAAGAGAGTAGAGAGTAAAGGGTAAAGAGTAACGGAGAATGAACTGGAGGACGCAGAGGGTCCGATTATTCAGAACTCTCAGAATAATCTGATTACTCTGAATACTCTGAATACTCAGATTTCTTCAATTAATAATCATCAAGATGAAAGTAGTAAAAACAATACAGGAAGTACGCGCCCAGGTACAGGAGTGGCGCAAAGAGGGATTGACCGTTGGTTTGGTTCCTACAATGGGTTACTTGCATGAGGGACATCAGAGCCTCATCCGCAAGTCGGTGTCGGAGAACGACCGCACCGTGGTGTCGGTCTTTGTCAACCCGATTCAGTTTGGCCCGAACGAGGATCTGGAGGCCTATCCGCGAGACTTGAACCGCGACATGAAGGCGGTGGAGGAGGCCGGTGGCGACCTCATCTTCCACCCCGAACCTAGCGAGATGTACCCCGGGCACTTCACCTCGTTCATCGACACGACCGAGACCACCGAGTTGTTGTGCGGTGCGGTACGTCCTATCCACTTCCGCGGTGTCTGCACCGTGGTGGGCAAACTCTTCAACATCGTGTTGCCCGACAAGGCATATTTCGGACAGAAGGATGCTCAGCAGTTGGCCACTATCCGTCGCTTTGTCCGCGACCTGAACTTCCCCGTCGAGATTGTGGCTTGTCCTATCGTGCGTGAGGAGGATGGGCTGGCCAAGTCGTCGCGCAACACTTACCTCAACCCACAGGAGCGTCAGGCAGCCTTGATTCTCTCCAAGAGTCTGAAGTTGGGCAAGGCCGCCATCGAGCAGGGTGAACGTAGTGCCCAGCGCATCATCGACATCATCCGACAGAACCTCCAGACCGAGCCATTGGCCCGTGTCGATTATGTCGAGGTGGTCGATTTCGAGAATATCCAGCGTGTGGAGACCATCCAGGGCGAGACTTTGGTGGCCATCGCCGTCTATATTGGCAAGACCCGTTTGATTGACAACTTCATCATCAAGGGTTAAGGAATAAGGTATTGATTGGTTATAGATTAAGGTTAAAGATATGGAAATTAAACTGTTGAAATCCAAGATACACCGTGCCGTGGTGACTCAGGCCGACTTAGATTATGTGGGCAGTGTCACCATCGACTCGCACCTTCTGGAGGAGGCGGGCATCGTGGAATATGAACAGGTGCAGATTGTGGATATCGACAACGGTAACCGCTTCGAGACCTACACCATTGCCGGCGAACCCCATTCGGGCATCATCTGCCTGAACGGTGCAGCCGCCAAGTGTGTCAGCGTGGGCGACAAGGTCATCATCATGGCCTACGCCAACATGACACCGCAGGAGGCTCAGTCGCACCGCCCTTCGGTCCTCTTTGTGGACGAACAGAACCACATCGTCCGTAAGTCCAACTACGAGAAGCACGGACGGCTGTGTGATCAATGAAAAAGAAGTGACAGAGAATTGACAAGGAAGTGAAAAAGAAGTGACAGAGACGATACAACT
>CACYQQ010000136.1 GCA_902776605.1 uncultured Bacteroidales bacterium
TCCTTCAAGGCTCCAAAACCGCGTGGGTCATAAGGAGCACCATTGTTGCGGAGAATGTCGGTACGTTGCGTCTCGTAGATATAATTCTCGGATGGACGCAACTGATAGCTACCACCTAACTTATCGGACTCGAAGAGGTCGATGAAGGGGTAACGTGGTTCACCGTTGGGGGTATAGGTAATGGACCAGATCCACTCGTACATGCCTGGAGCAGAAGAGACTGCATCATTGAACATATAAGGCCAGGTGGTGAAGAAAGAGCGCTCGTCCTGGTCCTTGTAACGTAGCGTGCCCGCGCAATAGTTATTGCTGGTCTGCGCGGCAGAGGTTGGCAACGAGGTTCCTGTATAGGTGAACGTATTGCACTTATAATGAAGCGAATTCTGCGTCTCGGCAGCATCGGCATCCTTGTTCATCACCTCCTTGTAAAGGGCAGCAGCCCGACGGAAATCGTCTTGAGAACGACCTGCCCAAAGATAGAGGTCGGCCAAGACCAGTTTCTTGTTGATGAAATAGGTGCTGAGAATCTGTCCATCCACCGTCACCTTGCTCGAACCGTCATAAACCAAAGCCGACTGCTCGTAGTCCTCCAACGTAGGTACCTTCTCCATGCAGTCAATCAACTTCGGGAGGAGTTCGTCCAAACCGATTGGAGCGGCCGTAGCCTGATACTTCTTGAGATCAGAAAGTGAGGTGATGGCCTTTTCCATGTAATAGACCTTGCCGAACTGGGCGGCCAACTGGAGATAGACATAACAACGCATGGCCTGCACATCGCTGTAACGTTCGGCATACTGGTCGGCCGACATGTCGTGACGCGCGAGCATCTTGTCGAAGTTGACCAAGGCATCGTTGCAGTTGGCAATGACCGAATAATAAGGTTGTGCCGAGAAGTAGGGATTTTCGGCATTGTACTTATTGGCCTCCACCTGTTGCAGATACTCGTTGGCATTGGGTGTGATGGTCATCAAGTCACCACGCAACTCGTTGAGCACCACCATCTGCTCGGCCAGTTGCATGAACTGCGAGTAGATGCCAAGGATGTGATAATCAGCGTCCTCCGCATTGGTGTAAGTATCCTTTTCGTCGAGGGCATCCTGCAAGTCGGCATCGACACAAGCGGTCCAGGCACCCAAGGCACAAAGCGATAGAAGGGATATTGTGATTTTTTTCATAAGATACTTTATTTGGAAGGTCAGGTCGCCGGAACGGCCCGACCGACAATTGTTACAGTCCTACTTTCAAGCCGATAAAGAAGGTACGCACCATCGGTGTGGTGAATGAATCAATACCTTGACAGAGAGGATTGTTGGACGATGCCGTGCAAACCTCTGGGTCGTAGCCGGAATACTTGGTAGCACAGAAGACATTCTCGCAAGTGCCATAGACCGTGAGACCCGTCAGGACATCGGTCTTGAGGTTGAAGTCGTACGACAGGGTTACGGACTTGAGTTTCAAGTAAGAACCATCCTCAATCCAACGGTCGCTGAAACGGTTGTTACGATGGCTGTCGCCGAAAGTGGCACGAGGATAAGAGACCTTGTCGCCCTCGGTACGCCAACGGAGCAAGGTATTCTTGGTCTGGTTGGTGTAGCCCGACATGGACTCCAACTGGGAACGGGTGTAGTTGTAGATGTCGTTGCCCAGCGAGAAAGTGAAGTCGGCCTGCAGGGTGAAACCATGGGAACGCATGATCGAAGAAAGACCGCCGTACAATGCAGGGTTCGGATTACCAATCTCGACACGGTCGGCATCGTTGATCATGTGGTCGTTGTTCTGATCGACAAAGCGGACATCGCCAGCCTGGAAGGATTCTGAGACGGCACCGACCATGGTCGAAAGTCCGGCTTGCTCTGCCTCGGCAGTAGTGCTATAAACACCTGCTGTCTGGTAGCCATAGAAGATTCCAGCCGACGAACCGACGCGGGTCAGGATAGTGCCATCGCCGAAGTTGCTCTGGAAGGAACCGGTCTCCAACTTGGTCACCTCGTTGTGGTTGTGAGCCAAGGAGAGATTCACGTCCCACGAGAAGTGACGGTTACTCATTACGCGACCTGCTACAGAGACCTCCACGCCACCGTTGGTCATCTCACCGTCGTTGCTCAATACGCTGTTCATGCCGGTGTAGGAACGGACCTGCGAATAGGTGAGCAGGTTGGAAATCTGTGAACGATAGAGATCGACCGAGAGGTTGAGTCGGTTTTCGAGGAACGAAGCATCGACACCGATATTCAACTTCTGCATGCGCTCGGGTTGAATATCCTCGTTCTTGAGGGCACCCAGTACCAGTCCGTTGTTGACCAAGAAGCGCTTGGAGACATAGTAGAGACGGTTGCTATAGTTGGTAATGTCGTCATTACCAGAGACATTCCATCCGCCACGCACTTTCAGGAGGTTAATCCAAGAGGTGGACTGGAGGAACTCCTCGCTGCTCAACAACCAACCGGCATTGACGCCAGGATAGACAAGCATCTTCGAGACATTCTCGCCGTAACGACTGGAGGCATCGCCCGAAACGGTGACCTCGGCGAAATAGCGGTTCTGCCAATTGTAGTCCAAATGGCCGTAGAGCGACATCCAGTTGGCTTCACCAATGGCGCCGCCAATCCGATGGAGGGTGTTGTCTCCCGCACCGATGGTCTTGTAGGCATTGCTGGCAGAGTTATATCCCTTGCCGTAGTCGTCCTCGGTGAGGCTATGGAGGTAACGATAACCCAAAGTGGCATCGAAACTGTGCGTACCCAAGCGCTTGCGGTAGTTGAGACGGGTCTCCGTGAAGATATTATTGAGACGCTCTACGCGATGGATCTGTTCGTTGTTGACCTCGGCATTGGGCAGATTGGCATAAGGAATGCCGATGGTCGGGTGGAAAATCTGCTCACGCTCTTTGTTGAAGTCCAGACCGAAGTTCTCGGACAAGCGCCAGCCCTTCCACAAGTCCAACTCGAAGTTGAACGAACCCATGAAACGGTAGAAAGAGTTCTCGGCCTGGATGTCGTTGATAACAGCAGCTGGATTGGCTGCTCCCAACGCATCGACATCCTCCCATGCCTTGGAGGGGCGATTGGTCTGATCCACACTATGTAAGGTGGTGAAAGAAGCCTTGACCAAGGCTGTGTAGAGAGGATTGAGGTTGGAAACGGAACCCTCGTTGGAGAGGTTCTTGGTGCCATAGACGAAGTTCATGTTGGCAAACAGACGGAAGCGTTCGGTGAACTTGATATCGCCATTGACGCGAGCGTTGAACCGCTGGAAATCAGAGCCTTTGACCAAACCTTCCTTGTTCTGGAAGCCGACCGAGACACCATAGATGGCCACATCGTCGCCGCCCGTCACGTTAAGTGAATATTGCTGCTTGACGCCGCGCTGGAAGATCTCATCTTGCCAGTTGGTGTTCTGGTTGTACTTATAGTAGTTGCCATAGAGGAAAGTGCCGTCGGGTTGCTTCTGTGGCTGGGTAGGATTGACCCACTCCAAAGCATTGACCTGCTGTGCGGTAAGTCCACTGGTTTGGGCAATCTCGGTCAAGAGTCGTTTGCTGTCGGAGGCGCCGAGCATCGGAATCTGACGAGGTTGCATGTTGACACCCGTGAGGGCGGTGACGTCAATACGGGTCGATTGCTCGGTGGTATGCTTGGTGCGTATCAAGATAGCACCATTGGCACCCTTCGCGCCATAGATGGAGGTGGCATCCTTGAGCACGACAATCTGGTCGATATCCTTGATGTCGATACATCCGAATGGAGTCGAAATCTGACCCTCGATCATGGAGGTGCCAAATTCCTGATTCTCAATAATCAAGCCATCCAACACAAGGAGCGGATTGTTGGTGCCATGCAAGGAATTGATGCCGCGCAGATAAAGGTTTGAACCACTCCAGTCGGTGCCAGAACGGAACTGCGTCTGCAAGCCCGAGACAACACCCTGCAAGGCAGCTTCAGGCGAACCCTTGACCGAGATGGAGTTGTCGCGTTCGTAGATACCGACAGCCGACATCAAGTGACTCTCTTCCTTCATGCCTAACGGAGTATAGACCTCGCGGTCACTCTTGGTGGCATACCCTTTCTCCATAAGTCGGATCGTCAGTTTGCGACGGTTGCGCAAAGGCACAATCATTCGGTTCTGGTCTGGACCAGAGACACTTATCTCGGACATAGCACGACCCTTGGCATCGACAGGCACCTTGAGAGAAAAGGCACCATTGTCATCGGTCATGGCCGAATAGGGAGCACCGATGACCTGAAGACGGGCACCCGGAATAGGGTTTTCAGTGGCATCATCGATAACGGCACCCTCAACGATGGCTATCCCCTTCTGGGCTGGCTGCTCCAACTTGAGCGGTTCCCCCTGTTCGAACTCGTCCTGCGCTACAGCAGGAACGGCCAACAAGGCTGACGTCATCAGAAATACTATATTTCGCTTTTTCATAGTCTAATTTTTATAGGTTTAATCATCTTCGTCGATGACAGGAACAAAGTGAATATAATCGAGGAAGATAGAACCCTTGCAATAGTTCAAGTTGGCTTGTCCGGCAGCATTGTCGCGACCGAAAGGATTGCTGGTCACAAAGACCGTAGCCTCACCATTGTAGAGGCACATGAAGATGTCTCGTGGCAAACGACGGGGTGCAACCAAACCGCGCTGAGCATCACCTGTTCGTGGTACCCACTCTACATAGGTGCCGACTCCCACAATGCCGGATGTAAATACGGCATCGCTGCTGGCCGTGCCTTTATCGGGATCGATATTGATAACGCCATTGACATGATCCTTGGCCGTTTCGCACCAGACGAGAGGTGTTTCGAACGAAGGGTCATCCAACCCATAACCAGCATTGACACCCATGCGGAACCAATTGACAGCACCTTTGGAGCCCACTTCATCATCCTTCGCACTACTGATAACGGCCTCTGGGTCGTAGTCGGTCATGCAACGGTACCAGCTGAAGGAACCGAACGAGTTGTATGGATAAGGATGCAAGACGTAGTCGTTGGTCGATAACGCGTTGCTATACTCCAACGGATAGTCGCCTGGCTGCGATAGATACAGCTTCTGGATGTGACGCATCACACCGCCGATAGGCCAGTTCTTGTTCTCGGCATACTTGGCATAGTTGACATCGAGGGTGTCGGGCAGGCAATAGTTGGAACCCTGATTGCCCGGCACGACGTGGCGCCAGCGGACATTGTAGTTGCAGGAATAGAGGTTGACCTTGTAGCCCAACACCGAACCGCCATACGAATTGCAGTACTGCGAAGTGTTATAGACATATCGCAACTGTGCCTTGACCAACTCAATACTGTCGTTGCCCTTCATATCCTTGACGCGCTGTCCCAAAGAGTCCAAGACATAACGACGATAGGAACGGAGGGAATCGATGCCATAGGTCTTGACATATCGGCTACCACGGAAGCGTGGGTCAACCAACGTGGCAACATAATTCTCATTCGTATAATAATAGTCTTCGGCCTCGACATAGACATCCTTAATCTTGTTGTTGGCCAACTTGATCTTGATACCGCTGGCCAATTCGATACGGCCATTGGAGGCCATGAGGGTATCGGAGATAGTGGCTTGGTCGAGAGTCACCTCCACCCCTGAACGGGAGAGATAGACTTGATTGACCGTCTCTGGATTGTTGACTGAGGGACGTGCTACGGCACCAGCGTACGAGAAGGAGAGGTCACGAATCAGTTCGGTGCAAGTCTTTTCGAGGGTCTTGACCGAATCAATCTTGGAACCGAATGGGAAAGTGGTATCCTTGGTCGGGTCCATCAGGTTGGGATTGCCGGTAGCGTCAACATGCTGACGCATATAACGGTAGTAACGGTTGACGAGTGCCTCCCAAGTAGCATTATCGACCAAGACAACCGCGAGCAGAGAATCATTCTCGTTGAATGGCACATAGTCGAACAGGGGGTTGGCATATTGCATCACCGTATCATAGAGAGGCTGATTGGTGTTGGGGTCAATGCCAATCTGCACGGAACGTTCCTTATCCATGACGCTGTCGCCCATCGAAGTGATGAAACGCGCCATCTCGTACTCGTCGCTCAACTCCTGGAGCAACTCGTAGATATTCTTCTGGTTAGCTCGTGCATTGGCTTTGGAGAATCGCAGGAAACCATTGCGGCACACAATCTCCTCGTCCGTCAAGGCAAGTTCGCTGAGCAAGGTCTGGCGATTGTTGATCATGGTGAGATACTCCATACCGGCCAACGTCTTCTTGTCGTAACTCAACGGAGCGATGTGAGCGCCAGGCACTTCCGACTGTTTGTCGGGTGCGACGGCAGCCATCTCCGAATTGCCTGGAGCAAAGACGGTATAGGTACCCGACGAACTGAGCACCTGGTCATAACCATTCTGGCGCAGTACCGAAGCAAAGTTGCGGAGGTCGGAACGGCTGCTTATCACCTCCCAAAGGGTCTGAGAGGGAGTACCCGAGACATCCTCATAGCCTTCGTCCTTACAGGAGGTTGCTCCCGTGAGGAGCAGACCCACCATGCAGCAGAGTGCCACGAACTTATATCTAAGATAATTCATATTTTTGAACTATAAAATTAATAATCAGTTGTAGATAAGCCCATTACTGAGCTGCCGTAGAATGATTCGGACACCAAAGGTACTCACAGGAACCAACCTGGTCTTGTGTGATGGTGCCTTTCTCCATCGCCTCGACCACAGGACAACGCTTTGGCCAAATGTGGGTACGATAAGTAGAATTGAAACCCGACACGTCATAATAGACCGACTTGTCATAGTAAGGAGTGTTGGTCTCTTCATCCCAGCAAACCTTGTAGATGCGGGCATCCTCACCATTGGCCATGACGCGCGGCAAAACTTGGTCATTATCAACAGGAATGAAGTAAATCATGTCGAAATACTGACCCAAGGCCTGAGAAGCATCCAGTGGAGTCCAACGCATGATATGGACACCATCGTGCTTGACGCTGACCGTACCGATGAGGTGACAAGCCATACGACTCTGCGTTGGATAACATGCACCCGGAGCCTGCTCGCCCTTGGCGGCATTCTTCTCGTCGGTCTCATTGCTGCTCGAGGTATAACCGTAGTTAGACAAGCAGACCGAAGCAAAAGTCTGGTCGGCCTCGCCATCCTGGATGAAGGTC
>CACYQQ010000137.1 GCA_902776605.1 uncultured Bacteroidales bacterium
ACGAATACGGCATCTGGATCTGCCCGAATGGCGGCGAAATGAAGGACACCATCTTCCGCGTCGGCCATATCGGCTATCTCCACCAAGCCGACTACGACCAGTTGCTCGATGCCTTCGTCGATCTCCAGAAGAAAGGATTCATCTAAAGAAGTACGAAGGGACTAAGGACCAAGTTAAGTACTAAGTAACTAAGTACAAAGTACAAAAAGACCTGCCCCGAAGGACTTGGCACGTTCGCCAAGGAACTTCGGGGCAGGTTCTTTTTTTGTCTTGCAACTACCTAAGCCACAGGAGCAATCGTCCGTTAACTACAGGAGCAAAGCGATAACTTCCGATAACTCCCTTTAACTCCACAAAAGGTTACTTCACCTTCTCGGCAGCGAACTTACCCATGGCCTCGTAGGCAGCGGGGGTGCCATGCAGACCGTCGGAAGAGTATTTCGGGAGGAGGGCATTCGGCTTGGCAGGGTCACGGAGCAGTTCATCGAAGTCGATGATGCCGTCCACCTCCTTGTTGGCACGAATCCAGTCGTTGATGGTCAGTCGGGCAGCCTCGCTGAAGTGGTTGTAGTAGCCGTTGCCATAGTAGGGAGCGATGGTGCCGATATAGACCTTCTTGCCGGCGGCTTTTGCCTTCTGTATCAACTCCGTATAGGCCTTCTGGAGGTTACGCACCACCTCGGCATGGTTGGGTTTCCATCCTCCGATGTCGTTGACGCCCTCGAAGATGATGACGTCGGTCACACCCTGCTGACCCAATATGTCGCGGTCGAAGCGCACCACACCAGGTTCGCTCAATCCACCACGCATCACTGCATTACCGCCAATGCCCAGATTGAGCACCGCTACCTTACCACCGTAAGCCTCGGCCATGGCATCGGTCCAACGGTTCTGCATGTTGGTGGTACTGCCACGACCATCGGTGATGCTGTTGCCCAACACCGCTACACAAGTGGTCGGCTCGGCCGTCTGCACATCGATGCACGAGATGTTATACCAGTGGTCGCACTTCTCCTGGGGCACGAACTTCGTCTTGGGTTTCACCTCTCCCTGCATCAGGTAAGAGGTGGTACGCGAACCACGATGTGACGAAGCGTTGACGGGGGTGGTGTTGCCATAGTTGATGGTCACGGCCAGACGCTGCAACGGAGTGAGCTTGAACTTCAGCACGTCGCAATAGACCGACTCGCCGGGAGCGATGGTCACCGACTTCTTTCCATTGAAAGTGAGGTACTTGGCCGACTTCGCCTCGATGTCGCACGAGTCCAGCGGATTGGCAATGAAGACCGACTTGATCTCGACCGGCTCCTTGCTGTGGATGTTCGACAGTTGCATACGCAACACATCGCCGCCGATGCTCACATGGATAATCTCGCGCAAGGCACGGTTTGACAGACTTGCCTTGGGCATATCATTCGGGCCTGTCCACTCTACAGCGGTAGCCCACGTACCCGTCCAACTCGGTTCATTACTCTGTGCCCAGGCACTGCCCAACGCGAGGGCGCTCAATGCCAAGCATAAAAATGTCTTTCTCATTCTATTATAGGTTTAAGTTGATGATCGCTTATTATGACGCGTAATCGGTGACAAAGTTAAAAAAAACTTTTCAAAAAAATATATAAAAAAACACGCAGTGTCTTGCCTATATTCGCAAACATTTGTAAATCAATCTGCTTTACAATCAATGTCGCTTATCCATATCTTCGTCCATAAAGATTGTTTATAACAATTTTTCTAAATCCTCAACTGGAGGAAGAAGTTTCTTCAGTCTGTCATCCATATCTACAGAGGTCTTGTAAGTTGCAACGCCCATTGGCTTATTATAGTCCTGGATGACATATTCCACGAACCTCTTGTTTGCACTTTTGCAGAGGATGATTCCTATTGAAGGATTTTCATTAGGTTTGCGAACCTCGTCATCAAGGATGCGCAAATAGCCTGCCAATTGCCCCAAATAGGCCGTTTTGAAAGGACCGTCTTTGAGTTCCACACAGACGAGGGCAGACAACTCTCTGTTGAAGAACAGCAAGTCGGGGAATTGCTCCACGCCGAATTTCTCCAAATGGTATTGGTTGCCAACAAACGTAAAGTCGCGTCCAAAAGTCATGATGAAGTTCTTCACATTATTGATAATGCTTTGTTCTATCACCCGTTCATCACGGTCTTTGTCACGGATAAACAATTCTTCCGTATTGATGTAGTCAAGCAGGTATTCATCCTTAAACATTGTGATGGCGCGATAGGCTTGCAATTGGTCGGGGATGGTTCGCCTGAAATTATTTGGCAGATTACCTTGATGGCTGTATAAATCGTCCTCTATCAGTTTTTCCAAATCTTCAACTGTTACCTTCTTGGCTGCTGCAAATTGGATATAGAACTTTCGCTGTTCAACATCTTTCACCTTACTGAGAATCGCATAGTGGTGGCTAAACCCAATGTTCATGAATGCTGCAATGGGGAAATCCGATGCCATCGAAAATTGAACAGAAGTCAATTTGTTCGTTTCAACGAACGAATTGCTATCGTCATTCGGTAATTTGTTCGTTTCAACGAATGAATCATCAGAAAGTATTCTCCACTCTTCATAGAAAGTACGCATTTTCCGCAAACTGGGTGCCGAAAAACCTCTAAGACCAGGCAGTTCCTTTTGTAACTGTTCACTAATCCCCTCAATAAATCCCTTGCCCCAGTTCTTTGTCCTGGTATTGGCAGAGATATATCTTCCAACGCCATAATACAAAGCCAGCTGTTCTTGGTTTACTGCACCCAATGCTCTCTGTTGGCTTTGCAAAATGGCATCCTTTATAACTTGCACAGCATTAGCAAGTTTCTCCTTTGAAGGAATCATTTCATTATTTGTACCCATATTTTATATCAGCAAACTTTCCATGATAGATATTTCATATTCTGTCCACAAAGATATAAAAATATTTGCAGACTAACACAATATGAAACGAGAATTTGTAATATTTTTATTTATTTAGAAGAATCTTTCTTATTTTTCAGAATAAAGGAATAAAAATAGTCGATTACATCTTTATTTACCTACTACTATTGTCGAAGTTTACCTCCAGCTCAGTAATAGCGTCTCGTATTCCGTTTTGAAAGTCTTATGCCCCCACGCCGCGGTCTAAAATTGGTTATTAAATGGTTGGCAAATGGTACATATTACGTCAAGATTATCTTTCGATTGCCATCATCGCTCAATCGTTATCCAATCGATACCCAATCGATACCCGACCCGCATCCGACGAAGAGCGCGAGGTGGGATGAGAAGAGTGTCGAGGTAGTCGGATAACGACGGTTTCCGCTTCATTTTTTCCAATGCACACGATGCAAGTGCCGTTGCCGTTTGCGCTATTGACAACAAATAGCGCAAATCTATCCCACAAAAGAGGGATAGGCACTACCACATTTATGGTAAATTATGTAACAAATTGCTTTTAAAATCGTACATTTGCAAGAATATGCATTTTCTATTCAAGAAAATAGATTACATTTGCGGCGTCTTTTTACAATTTTCCAACATTTCGGTCGAAAAGACATTTGTTATAACTATCGTTTCTTACTTTGGGTGCGTTTGCACAGTCGCCAACGATGAAACACAAAGACATCCGCGGCAATCCGTAATGGTCAAAACTTTATAAACAACAGCTAAAATATCTTTTTGTATCAATTGCTTATGAAAACAAAAATCACACTGATCTGCTACTTCTTAGCAGGCATCTTGTTTTGGGGCAATCAGGCGCAGGCGCAGGTCCTGCAAAGTGCTAATGAAGGTACACTTCCACTTACGGAAGGTCGGACCATCAATCCCACCGAGAATCAAGCCTGGTGGGGCTACTTCGGTTCCGAACGGGATGCCCAAGGTGTGGGAGTACAAACGGCCGACACCTACCATTGTGCCATTTTCATCCCCGGAAATCATGCCGTCGCCTTTGGCAAGACCATCCACGCCATCCGATTCGGCATTCCCTCGGCCAATGCATCCAATATCAAGGTTTGGATTGCCAACCAGTTGCCAACCATGATCACGTCCAGCAAAGTGATTGAGTATGTCAGTGTTCCTCTGTCCGATTTGGATGGCGGTTTTGCCGACGTGGCATTGACCAATCCATACACCGTACCTGCCTCAGGTGTGTATGTCGGGTATTCGTTCAAAATCAGCCGAGTACAGGACGAACGCGACAAATACCCTATTTTGGTGGGAGGTCAACCCGACCCCAATGGTCTGTATATAAGAACCGAGGCGCAAGTCCCTGCCTGGTCCAATTATAGCCAGGATTTTGGTTCTCTCTACTTGCAGGTATTGCTCGAAGGTCAGTTCGTGAACAATGCTGCCACCCCAAGCGGTATCAACGAGGTTTGGGGCAAGACCGGCGAGTCGGTTACTACCGCATTGACCGTAACCAACGGTGGTACCGAGCCCTTGCAGAACTTCGCTTACTTCATCGAGACCGATGGCGTCGCCGGCGAAGAGCATCAAGTCAATTTGAGCAACCCTGTTGCCATCGGTTTATCGACCGAAGTGTCGGTAACTATTCCTACAGAAACAGAGCATAGCCGCAAGACCAAGTCGCTGGTTATCACCAAGGTGAATGGTCAGGCCAACGAAACGGAAAACAACCGTGCCGATTTCCTGCTCTACAGTTTGGAACGCAGCTACGACCGTAATGTGGTCGTCGAAGAGTACACCGGTACGGGTTGCGGCTATTGTCCACGCGGATTGGTCGGCATGGAGAAACTCCGCCAGACGTTCGGAGACAGGTTCGTCGGCATCGGTCTGCACCAGTACAACGAATCGGATGCCATGTACATTGCGCCAGGCAACTATGCTGCGTTGGGCTTCTCGAGTGCGCCCTCATGTGCGCTGAACCGTGGAGCAATCATCGACCCCTATTATGGTTCAAAGAATGACATCTGTGATGACTTCCGAGCCGAGATGAAGGTCCCCTCGTTGGTCGGTGTTCAGGTGAGCGGTCAGTATGATGCCGATTCTACCCATGTGCATGCCCAGGCCCAAGTGGAAGCCCTCTTCGACGACTTGAAATATTCCCTTGAGTTCGTGCTCGTGGCCGATGGTCTGAAAGGTAGCACCAGCGGTTGGAGGCAGCAAAACTACTACATTAACCAGAACCGCAGTCAGTTACCGAGCGACTTAGCTATTTTCGCCACCGGTGGCAAGTATGGACAGGCATCGATATCAGGTTGGGTGTTCAACGACGTAGCTCTCTCCAGCTCATACGTCAAACGAGTCAATCAAGTGCCTGATGTGACTGTCGGCAGCGAACAACCCGCCACCGTCGAATATACCTTACCATTGCCTACCGCAGCAACCCTCAAGAAAGCATTACGCTACGACCAGATTTATGCCGTAGCCCTGCTCATTGCTTCGGACGGCACGATTGTCAATGCTGCCAAGGCTCCAGTCAGTGCTTATTCGAATGCCAGCGGCTTGGAGCAAGTTGCTGCGAAGGCTGCTACTTCCGTCGTTTACTACGACTTGCAAGGTCGCGTCATTGCACAACCTGCACAAGGCACCTACCTCCGCCAAACCTCTTTCTCCGATGGTTCTGCCATCACCCAGAAAGTCACACTGAAGTAATACCGATATATATCATTCCAGTGCCGCAAGTTGCGGAACTTGCGACACTGGAAAGAAGTTAACTGTAGTTAGCAGTAGTTAACAGACAATGGCTGTGAAGTTAACAGACAATGGTCGAAGTTAATCGACACTCTTTCCTTATAGCAAGAGAAACGTAATTTGTAATCAGTAATTTGTAATTGATTCAATCGTCCGTTAACTACATAAGCGAAGCGATAACTTCTATTAACTCCTTTTAACTCCCCTCAAGTGAGTAAGTTGCCATACTTGCGAAACTCAATTTACAAATCATATAATCCGAGAATTAAAAATTTCTGTTTAATCATTTTATCACTATGGGCAAAATGAAATCATTTGGGATAATGCTGACAAGCTTATTGTTGGCCTATCCAATTTATGCTCAAACGGTTGCCAGAAAGAATACAGCAACCACCGAGTGGTTCACCACTTCAACCCCTCTGACGCAAGAAAGCATCAAAGCAGCCAAAGCCGCTATGGAGAAGGTCGCCAAGTCTAAACGACCATTGAAAGCCGCACAGGCGACCGGAGAAGTCGTTGACGAACACGGCATCATCCAGTCGCCGGCCGAGGGTGTCGAGAAGACCTATCTCCGTACTGGTTACTGCTACATCTCTCAGAATCAGCAGGTAACACAGATGGAGCAGAGCGGCACCATCACGATTGTGGAGTGCGGCGACGGTACCGTTTATATCAAGGACATCATTGCCTATAATCCCTGTGAAAGTTGGGTGAAAGGCACCAAGGAGGGTAACACCATCTCCATCCCGACGATGCAGCCGCTGATTTACATCGGAAAACGAGAGGCCAATGCCACCATCCGTTGGGGTGTGAAATATCCCAATGGAACCTATGCTGCCAACAGCAATCAGGACACTCCTTTCACCTTTATCATCGAGGGCAACTCTATCGTACAGCAGAACACCAACGCCAACTTCTTCATGGGTCAGTTCTATGACGACGATAATTCTTTCAGTCGCTATGGCATTTATCAGACCGTATGGAAGGAGTTCTCCGTCCCCACGCAAATCGATGAGCTGCCTTACACTCCCTCTTTCTCCAATTTGGCAGACCAGCAATCGTTCACCATCATCAATGTCAACGATTTTTGTATTGACAAGCCGGGGAGCATCTCTTATAATACTTAGGCGACTGCATGGGAAGTCGCTGATTTTCCATGCGCCTGAGAGGATATGTTCTGATGTGGCTTGATTTGAGAAAAATCCTTGAGACCCCCGGCGCGTCCGAGCCCTTCGCGGTGACACTCGACCCCGAACAGCTCGCCGGCGGTGCCGTTTCGGGTTTCAGGCGTCCGCCGGAGGCGCGCGGTGAAGTGGTTAATACCGCGGGGCTCCTCAATCTGCGCGGCGAGCTGACTGCGGAAATGATCTGTGTCTGTGACCGCTGTGGAACGGTCTTTGACCGCGAGAAGATCCTTCCCGAGTATCTCCTCCATATCGACAACCTCATTGTCGAGGTGAGTGCCGACCTGAATGCACCTGCCGTTGTCGAAGACTTGACCGTTGTTCCCGCCACCAACAAGTTGGCAGCCACTATCCGTTTCAAAGCATCGACCAAGAGTGCCCAGGGTGAAGCCTTGACCGGCAACCTGACGAAGATTGAAATTCTGCGTAACGGCGAGTTGATCAAGACCTTCGAGGATGTTGCTCCTGGCACCGAGTTGAGCTATGTAGATGCAGACGAGAGTTTGACTATCGGCACTTATTCTTATCAGGTGATTGCCTACAATGCCGCAGGCAAGGGCTTGACCAGTGATGCCATCGAGGCATTCATCTCGAATGTTGCCGAGGTACCTTACGTTGCCGATTTCTATTCACAGGAAGGTTTCGATGCCTGCCAGGTGCTGGATGCCAACGGCGACAACTATACTTGGAAGTGGTCGGAAGACGGTCGGTATGCTTACTACGAGCATAACTCGACCAACGAAGGCAACGACTATCTCGTTTCTCAGCCTATCCACTTGGAGAAAGGCAAGCACTATGTCGTTACTGTTAACCTGAATGTAATGGATGCTGACCAACCCGAACGCTTCGAAGTGGTGTTGGGCAGAAAGGCCGAAGCAGGCAGTCTGACCATGAAACTCATTGAGCCTACGGTGATTACGAACGAAATGCCCGAGGACTATTCAGCAACCTTCTCTGTTCCCGTCCAGGGCAACTATTATATTGCCCTCCACGGCATCAGCGATAAAGAGATGTATTTCCTGTTGGCTCACAGCCTGACGGTAACCAAGGGTGTAGAACCTACCGCTCCTGCCAGTGTCGAGAATCTCTCAGTTACTGCCGGTGCGCAAGCTGCCCTCGAAGTGAACATTGCCTTCACAGCACCAACCAAAACCTCAGAAGGTTCAGAACTCAGCAACAACATGAACGTTGAGATTTACCGCAATGACATTCTGGTACAGACCTTGGAGAATGTTGCTCCTGGCAGCAATCAAACTTGGAAAGACGAGAACGTAAGCAATGGACGAAGCTACACCTATCAGTTGGTTCCTACCAATGCCGACGGCTCGGGCGAGAAGAGCGAAAAGGTATCTGTATATGTGGGTTACGACGTTCCTGCCAGCGTAAAGGATATTGCTGTCCACGACGAGATTAACAGCCTCTACTTCACTTGGAATGACGGCGGTACGACCGGTCCTAACG
This sequence comes from uncultured Bacteroidales bacterium, assembly GCA_902776605.1. Classification (GTDB taxonomy): domain Bacteria; phylum Bacteroidota; class Bacteroidia; order Bacteroidales; family UBA3663; genus Liminaster. Next base: position 8,290 of record CACYQQ010000137.1, read on the forward strand.
GTGGCTACGTTGATCCTGCACAGGTCACCTACAAGGCTTGGACTATTGCCTACGAGACCTATATGGGTATGCAAATTCCTTATCTGGACCAAGTACTGGGTTCTACCACTGGCAATACCGACATCGAAGTTCCTTTCAACACCCTGGAGGGTGAGCAAGGCATCATGCCTTTTGCCATCCAACCATCCAACATCTCGGGCAACGGAGAAGCAACCATGACCAGTGTACTGGTTGGCGCACCTTACGAACTTCCTATGTTTGAAAGCTTTACGGGCAACGCCTTGCACTATTTCTGGTCCACCGATAATGGCGCACTCCTGACCTCACAGGATGCCAGCGACGGTGACGGTTCGGCCGCCGAAATATTGGCCAAGCAAATGGGCAGCGTTTACTTCACGTCGGGCAAGATCAACATCAAGGACATTGCCAATCCTTGCCTGCTCTTCGATGCCAAGGGTACTGGAGTAAGAGCTTTGTCTGTTTATGTAGCCAAGGATGGTGGCGACTACCAACTCTTGCAGTCGGTACAGCTCTCAACCCTTTATAATACGTATAAGATTGAACTGGATGCCGCCAAGGATGCCGAACACTACATCCGCATCCAAATCAAGGGCATGTATCTCACTCCTTATCAGACAGATGCTGCCGGCAACCTTACTTCCAAGGGCAACTACGTGACCATGGATGCTATCCGTGTGACCGACCTCTATGAGCACGACCTCGAAGTAGCATTGGAGGCACCTGCCACCTTGACTGTCGGCAACGACACCAAGGTAAAGGTAACCGTCAAGAACAATTCCGACAACGCTGCCAACAACTTCACCGTGAAGTTGACCGCTGGCGGTCAGGAGTTGCTCAACCAGACTGTTTCGGCCGATTTGGACGCTTTCTCTTCTCTCCCATTGGAGGCAACCTACACCACCAACGTATTCTACGAGGCAGGTGACGTCACCCTGAAGGCTGAGGTCATCTATGCTTTGGCTCCAATGACCGAGGACTTTGAGCATGGTCTGGGTGGCTTCACAGCGGTAGATAGCGACAACGACGGCTTCAACTGGACTCACCATGAGAATGGCCCGACCGACAAGTACGAAGTAAAATCGGGCATCAGCAGCGTTTACTCCGAGAGCTATGACAATGTCGCGATTAGTGCCCTCCATCCCGACAACTGGTTAATTACCCCATTGGCAAAACTCGATGGCGAATTCTCCTTCTGGGCCTGTGGTCAGGACAAGAAATATCCTGCTGAGACCTTCGGCATATTTGTTACAACCGGCGAGGCAACCGACGTTCTCAACTATGTACCCGTATCGCCTAAGTACACGACTACACACGACATGACGAAGTACACGGTTGACCTGAGCGCCTACGCTGGTCAGACAGGTTACATTGCCATCCGTCACTACAACAGCACCGACCAGTTCTGCTTGGTCGTTGACGACGTGACCTATACCCCCGCCAACCTGACTCCCGAAAGCTACAACGTCTATGTGGATGCTGCTCTCACCAGCAACACCACCCAGACGGCTGCCGAGTTGAAGGAACTGACCGTCGGCGGACACGTCTTTGCCGTAACTGCGGTCTTCTCCAACAACGTCGAGTCGAAGCCTGTTACTGCCTCGCTCGAAGTAGTAAGCGCCATCGACGAGATCCTGAACAGCGGCAAGTCGTTCACCATCTACAGCATTGACGGTAAGCGAATCCAACGTCAGGCTTCCGACCTGAAGGGTGCAACCATCATCAATAACAAGAAGGTCGTGCTCCAATAAGCGCTTCCCTTCTTTCCCAACTACTGCCCATCACGGGCAAACCTCAATCAGGCCATCCTACGCAATTTGCCGTAGGATGGTCTCTTTTTTGGCTCTCACAGACACCAAAACAGGAGTTGAAATGTTAAAAATGAGCCATTTCCGCAAAAAAGTGGCCGAAATATTTGGTTATTCCAAATTGTCCTACTACATTTGCCGTACTAAACACTAAGTTAAATTATTGTAACTATGGAAAAGGATAGCAAGAAAAAATCGCTCACCAAGGCCGAGTTGCACTTGATGAACATCCTTTGGGACAAAGGACAAGCTTCTGTGGGACAATTACATGATGAACTCGAAAACGAGAAGACCCCTTACACCACGACCCTCAGCGTGATGCAGGTATTGACCAAAAAGGGCATCGTCACTTTCGAAAAAGTAGGTAAAGCCAACATCTACAAGCCAATACTGACGCGCGAGGAGTATATCCAGTCGTTTGTCTCCGAAGCTCGCGACAACGTCTTCGGTGGTTCGATGCGTAGTCTCTACTCCTTCTTCGTCCGCAACGAGAAACTCAGCAAGGAGGAGATTCGCGAGATTCTCAAGGAGATGGGCGACGAATAATGCCCATCGCGCATCGACGACACCATACTCCGTCGTAGCTATCTCCCTTACTTGCAACCCTTTATAAACCTTAATATCAATTTCCCGAAGACCCCCATCTGGACGAAGCCTTAATGGGAAATACACACAAACCTACACCCCTTTACCGCTATGGAAACATGGATCATCTTGGGCAAATACATTGTGACGTCGGCAACCTTGCTTGCCTTCTACGTCATCGCCCTGAGGCGCCAAGGCAGTTATCGCCTTCGCCGACAGTTCCTTATACTGATACCCGTCTGCGCCCTGCTCATCAGCACACTTTCTTTCCGACTCTCTTTCCTCGACTCCATCGACGTCAACCTCAATTCCGCGCCGGAGCCGACCCATGCCGTCGTTTCAATTCCAACGGACAACACTTTCGCCCCAACGGCAGAGTCCGACCAGAGTGACGAAACCCTCTCCTACCTTAACGAGAGAACAATTTCCGACCCGACCGACATCGTCTGGAACAACGTAGAGACAACATCCCATCTGCTCCCCGCCCTCACTTACACCGTGAGCGACGAAGAGCCAACGCGTGCCAATACAGCGTTGATTGCCACCCTACTATGGATCGTCTCCGCCCTACTCCTTTTGCTCTGGTGCTACTATCTGGTCCGCGTCTGGATGTTGCAACGGAACCTACCCAAGGAGCAGACCGCCGAGGGCTACCTACTCATCCATTCCGAGCAAGTCGCATCGCCCTTCTCCTTCGGCCGTACCATCTTCTTGCCCAACGACTTAGACGCCGAAAGCGAGGACATCATCCTGCGCCACGAGAAAGCGCACATCGCCCACCACCACTACCTCGAATTGTGGTTCATCGAGGTGTTGACACGTCTCTGCTGGTTCAACCCCATCCTTTGGATGTGCCGTTCCGAACTCCGCAACGTGCATGAGTATGAGGCAGACCATGACGTCATCAGTCGTGGCACCGACACCTACGACTACCAGAACACCCTGCTCCAGATGGTACTCAACGAGAACGGTCCCGTGGTTTGTGGTTTCAACCCCTCCTTCATCCGACGCCGTTTCATCGAAATGAAGTCCAGCCATGCCGGCACCCTCACCCGTCGGGGCAAGACGTTGGCCGCCAGTGGCATAGTCCTATTGCTCTGTGTCATAGGCTATTGCTCCTGCCAACTCAACTTCCAGCTTTCCTCCACACCCCGAGGTCTGGAGCCCTGTCCCTTTGCCTCGATGGACTCCCTGCCCCGTCTGGACAGGCCTCAACCCTTCACCCTCAACTTCCATTTCCTACCCACCGACGAAGTCAAGGAGGTCTATATCTACCACTCGGACGACTTTTTCCGCTTCAACGGCGACCAACCGGTCGAAACATTGCAGGTGGTCAACAACTATTGCCGATACAGGGTATCGCTCGACCACATGATTGCCGGAGGGTGGCGCACTGATAAAAAGCCAGAATACTTGGAACAACTCTTCTTTGTCCCTGGCGAAGGAGCCACCTACAATTACTCCAGTTACAAGCTTTCCAAGAACTATGCCGAGAGTGTCCAACAGACCATACAACTTGTCCGTCGCCTGACCCGCTATCAGTCTCCACATATCCCCAAGGCTCACGGCAAGCGTTGGCACCTACCGAAATGCGCGACAATTGTCACCGCCCCCAACCCTAACCGACCCTCGCAAGAGGATGCCATCCTGATTCGTGACGTCTTCTACTCCGACAGTGCCACCATTGTCCACATTGTCTGCAAGGACGGACAGTTCCGCCTCCTCAGCGACGTCCCGACCAGCAACGAAATAATCGATTTGGCCACAAACGAACGATACAAGTTCATTAAGACGCTCAACGACGAACTCAACCTGGATGCTCGTGTCTTTGGAGTCTATGCCATGTTTGAACCCATGGAAAGGAACTTCAACCCATTCAACATCAAAACCGACTTCAACGTCATCTCCGTACTCGGTCATCAGAAGTATTCCGCCGTCCTGGAAGAAGGAGACCCCGAACCGGACGACTTCGCGGACCGAAAATACCACGTTGCCAACGAGTTGCCCCGCTACTATTACAAAATAGCCTCCGCGGATGCCCCCAAAGTAGCAGCACCAGACCGTATCCCCGAGTTACAATTTGTTCAATTGTGGAAAGGCGGCCCCAAGTTCGCCACGACCAACGTCGGAGCCAGCCAACCCTGGCAATACGGCGACCTGATGAATTGGGAAAAGGCGAACCGCATCGTCGAAGAGAAGTACGCGGGGTGCCGACTCCCAACGCGGAAGGATGCAATAGATATAAGAGAACATTGCAACGCAAAATGGATAGATGCACATGACAATCAGAATCCTGGAGTCCTGGTCATGGGCCGTGGCGAATATGAAGGCAAGATCGTCTTCTTTCCTGCTGGCGGCGACAGCGAGGGATTTAGAGCCAATCCTGGTCGCAGCGGTTACTTCTGGACTTCGGAAGATGCCCCCAAACTGAAATATCGGGACAACGAAGGGTATGCCTTAGGAGCGCACAATTCTGGAGGCATCGGCTATACCCCATTGGACAGGAATCTCGGTCTCTCCGTCCGCCTTGTGAAGGATTGAGTCCCTTCTCAATTAGCGCGGTGCAAAGACACGAAATCATCTTTGCGGTTTTCACAATTTGTCCCAACTTTTTTCAAAAAAAGAAAGAAGGAGCGCCAACGCATGTTGACGCTCCTTCACTATATTCATTATTCCCGAAACGGGTTCTGTCACTTGTCGGTCTGCACCACCTGGATGCCCTTGCTGACTTCGGCCGACGACCAGTTGGTGGCGGGAGAGAGACTGTCGGTCGGGAGCGAGCATTCGTTGCCCACCAGGCAGAACGAACCGCCCTGATAGGCAAAAGGATTGGCGGTCAGGGCACGCTTGGCACAGGTCAGCATACGGCCACCACGGAGCACGTAACCGTCTGAGAGCGAGTCGCATTGCACAGCATCCTTGCTGGCAAAGACCTCGACGTAACCGCCCGACT
>CACYQQ010000138.1 GCA_902776605.1 uncultured Bacteroidales bacterium
GAGGTCACGTATTCGGGCACGATGGACAAGGAGGGACGTTTCAAGATTACATTCCCTGTGCTCAATTCGACAGAGGTGTACTTCGACTGGCGACGTGCTGGCGTCTTTACCCTGGTCGAACCAGGCAAGACCTATTTCCTAATGAAGGATTATTCTACCAAGCAAGTCCTCTTCATGGGTGACGATTGCCGCGTGCAGAACGAGATACTGACCTATGGTCCTGCCAGACCGCTGAAGATCAGCAACCAGACGATGGGCAAGGATTCGGCTGCCATCTCTGGGCTGGAGGAATACAAGAAGTGGGCAGCTGACAATAAGTCCGATGTACAGGCCTATGTGGCTGCTCATCCCAATGTGTCCGACCGGTTCATCTACTACAAGAATATCTATTTTGATGCCTATGAGTGCTTTCTCATCGGCATGGCACGTTACAATTTCACCGAGAGGAAGTTGCCACAGGAGTACATGGACTATATGACTGCCCGCCTCTGGAAGAATCCCTGTCAGCCCTATACTTTGTGCCGTGATTACCGACTTTGGCTTGGTTATTATACCAGTTGCCTCCAGCAAGGCAAGGAGCGCTCCACTACCCGAAGGGACTTTTTGTCCATGGCCCGTCTGTTCTATGGCGGGGAATTGGAAGTCATCGACTCTCTGAAGGGCGACCCAATGTTGCTCCAACTTCTGAATGCCGGTGCCCTGTTGCGATACATGGACCACGACCGCGTGGCTCTTGACAGTATGGCCTTGCAATATGTGAACGACAGTATTGCTCTGGAGGGTATCCGTCAGCGTATTCTTTCCGAGCACGAGAAATATCTGGCAATCCAGAATCGCGACATCTCCTCTCATCCCAGTATCGGCCGCAACGAAGTGGTGGAAGGTCTCACGGAGGGGGCAGACATTTTGGACAAGATTGTCGAACCTTATCGTGGCCGTTATATCCTGGTCGATTTCTGGGGCACATGGTGTGACCCTTGCAAACGCCGTTTGGCGGTAGCCCACCAGCAGCATGAACAACTCAAGGACTATAACTTGGTCTATCTCTACCTCTGCAACCACAGCTCGGATGCCAGCTGGCAGAATGTCATCAAGTTGTACGACCTGCTGGGCGACAACATCATCCACTACAACCTGCCCCCTGAGCAGCAATCGGCTATCGAGAAGATGCTGAAGGTGAGGTCTTTCCCATCCTATTTCATCATTGGTCCGGACGGCAAGGTGCTCACCGAGGACGTTTATCGCCAACTTGACAAACTGCCCGCCTTGCTCGACGACCTGAAGCAGAAGCAAATGGCTCAATAACCCTATTTCCACATTTCCCCATAAGAGAGGGCGTGTCAACCGAAAAGTGACACGCCCTCTTTTTTTTGTATCTATAGAGCCGATGTATCGGCCTAAGGGGGAATTACTTGCAGATTACCTTCTTGACATCCTTGCCTGCCTTGATGAGGTAAGCACCAGGCTTCTGGTTGTTGAAGTGACGGGCGTCTCCTTGATAGACTGTTTCGCCCAACGTGTTGTAGATGATGACGTTACCCTGTCCGGCAGTAATCTCCTCCAGTCCGTCGCTCTGTCCAGCTTCGACGAACTCCTTGAAGCCGTACAGACCGTTTGGATCGTACCACTTGGATGCCTGGTAGGCTGCGGCGCTTCCGGCAGGAACGGTGAGGGTGGTGCAACCGAATTCGTTGAAAATCCACACCTCGTTCATGATGTCTTCAAGGGTTGGAGGAACGGTGGCCAACGATACGGCGCTGGTGAAACTGGCGCAAGCGCTGAATGCCTGGTCGCCGATGAAGTTGACCGATTCGCCGATGGTCAGTTTGCCATCCAGTGCGGAGCAGTTGAAGAAAGCCTGTTCCTGGATCGTGGTGACCGAATTAGGAATGGTCAAGTCGCCCTTGGCGCCGTAGCAGTTGGAGAAGGCTGCCTTTCCGATGGTGACCAATGTGGATGGCAGGGTGATGGCGGGCAGATCATAGAGGTTGGCAAAGGCGTCATCTCCAATGGCCACGATGCCCTCGGGAATGGTCGAGTTCGTGGTGCCCAGGGTCAAGGTGTTCGTACTGGTTTCGACGATGGCGTTGCAGTTGTTGCGTGAGTCATAAACTGTGTTGGCTGGGTCGATGACGATGGCATTGAATTGGGTGCCGCTGAATGAACTGCCGCCTATTTCCTTAACACTGGCTGGGATGTTGAGGGTGCCTGTCAGACCGCTGCATCCACTGAAGGCCATGTCGGCGATGGTGGCAACCGCATTGCTCAGTTGCAGTTCTCCCTCGAAACCGGTGCAATAGGAGAAGGCACCGTATCCGATATAAGTCACTGCATTAGGAATCACCAGGTCGCCGGTGAAACCTCCGCAACCTCCGAAGGCACCATCACCAATGCGGGTGAGTGTGTTGGGCAGGGAGAGTTTCGTGAAGGCGAAATTGTACATGAACGCGTAGTCGCCGACGGCAGTCACGGCATAGTCCTTGCCTTCGTAGCTGACCTTTTCGGGGATGATTACCTCGCCGGCAGCCTCATATCCATCTACGTGGCTGATGACGGTGACCGAGATGCTGTCCCTGTTGATGCGGTAGTTGAACTTGCCCGAGGCAAACTCCGTGAAGACCTCCGGCACGTTGTCACTTTCCTCAATAAAGGTGTTGAAGCCGCACAGTCCCATTTCGTCGTACAGGTGCGAAGCCTTATAGGCATCGGTGGTGCCGTCGGGAATGATGAGTATGCTGTAACCGAACATCTCGAAGGCGGTGTAGTAACCGAACTCGTTGCCAATCTCTGGAGGCGTGGTGGCACGAGAGACGGCACCCGTGAAGCCCGAACAGTTTTTGAATGCCCAGTCGCCAATGTAGGCGAGCGACTTGCCCAAGGTCAGCGTGTCGTCCAAGTTCTTGCAGTCGTAGAAGGCACTTGGGCCGATGGTCGTTACCGAATCGGGAATGGTCAGTTTGCCTGTCGCCTCGTAGCAGAAGGCGAAAGCATTCTCCTCGATGGTGACCAACGAACTGGGCAACGTGATGGAGGGCAGATTGGTGCCACGGAAGGCGCAGAAACCGATGGTCTTGATGCCCTCGGGGATGACTGTGCCCTTGCAGCCCGTCAGCAATTTGTTCGTGCTGGTCTCGATGATGGCGTTGCATTCCGAGCGTGAGTCGTAATACTTGTTCTCTGGGTCAATGATGATGGCCTTCAGGTCGTTGTAGCCGAAGGTGTTCGAGCTGATTGAACGCACATTGCTGGGGATGAACAGCGTGTCGGTCAGACCAAGGCAAGAGTTGAATGCTTGGTCGGCAATACTGTCCACCGAGGTGCCGATAACCAGTTTCTCAAAATGGTCGCAGCAAGCGAAGGCTCCATAGCCGATGACGGTGACCGAATTGGGTATCACCAGTTCTCCCTCGATGTTCTGGCAATACTGGAAGGCTGCATCTCCAATCTTGGTGAGGGTGTTCGGAAGGGTGAGTTTCGTGAGCAAGGTGTGACTCTCGAATGCCGACGTGCCGATGGCGGTGACGACATACTCCTTCTCGTCGAATTGGACCTTTTCGGGAATGTTCACTTCTCCTTGGGCTTCGTAACTGTCCACATGTCCCGTGACGGTTGCTGTAGCGCCGTCCTCGTTCACCACATAGTTCAGTTTGTCCACCGTGAAAGTTGTTTGTGCAAAGCCAGTCCACACAATAGGACTGAGCAAGGCCATACCCATGGCCCTCTTACTGAGTAAAGTTTTTCTCATCGTTTTAAATAATAATGTTGTTTTGTTAAAGGTTTTTACAACGAATGCCTTGGCTACTGCCAGATCTTGCCCAATGATCTTATTATGGGTTGTTCTAAAAATGTCATGTTGAGCGCAGCCGAAACATCTCTGACATCAGTAAAACGAGGATAGAGATTCTTCACTTCGTTCAGAATGACAATTATTGACAATTATTAGAAGTCCCCTTAAAAAGTTGTTGTTGCTTAATCGGATAGATAACTTGGATAAATCGTGTAAATGTGTATAATCGGATTTTGCGGGTGCAAAGATAATGCCTTTTTTATAAATATGACAATATTTTGCTATGTTTTTATTAAAATTTAAATCATTTTGACATTTTGCAATCGGTTTTGTTGCCCGACTTGCCATTTCTTCGTCCTTCGGTAGTCATTTCTTTGTCATTCAGTAATCTTTTCTTTGTCATTCAGTAGTCATATTCATGTACTGCAAAGAGCAAAGTGCAGATTTCCGCACCTCCTTACGAGGCTATTTTCTTGCCGCCAATCTCCCCTTGCCCTTTTGCTGACCTTCTGCCTTTTTGCTCCCTTTTAAAGGGAGAAAGAAGGGAGAAATAAAGGAGCAGTTTCCGGGGAGTGAAACAGCAGGAGAATAGGGGGAAAGGACAATGACTCGGGGCGGAAACAGAGGTGTCGGGTCGAGGAACGGAACATTGAGTGTGCATTTTTGGTAGTAGAGTGGTCAAATATCGGGCAAAAATTCATATTTTTGGTATAAATTTAGTATTTCTGTTCAAAGATATTGCATATTTGAATATTTTTGCTTATTTTTGCGCCATCTTTCAAAACTAACTCAAGTTAAGGTATGAACTATCCTGTAATGACAGCCGAGGAGGCTGCCCGTTTGATTAAGAATGATTATGTTGTAGGTATTGGTGGTTTCTCATCGGTGGGTGTGCCCAAGGCGGTGCCTGCCGCTATTGCCAAATATGCTGTCGAGGAACATGAGGCGGGCCGTCCTTTCCAGATCGGTCTGATTACAGGCGGTGCCACGGGTCCGGCTGTCGATACCGAACTCCCGTTGGCTCATGCCGTGAAGTTCCGCACCCCTTTCCAGAGCAATGCCAACATGCGCAAGGCCATCAATTCGGGCGAGGTGCAATACTTTGACTGTCACCTCTCGATGATTGGTCAGGATGTCTATTACGGTTTCCTGGGCAAGATGGACGTGGCCATTGTCGAGGCCAGTGAGATTCTGCCCGACGGCAACTTCATTGCCACTACCTCCGTCGGTATCGTGCCCGACCTGGTGGCTCATGCCGACAAGGTCATCATCGAGCTCAACCATGCTCACGAGGGCAAACTCAAGGGTCTGCACGATATCTATCTGCCCGAGATGCCTCCTTATCGTAAGCCCTTCATGATCACCAGTCCTGGCGACCGCATCGGTACCATCGATGTGAAGATTGACCCCAAGAAGGTCATCGCTGTGGTCGAGACGAACCTGCGCGACAATCAGGCGGGCTTCAAACCCCTGGACGACGACACCCGCGCCATCGGTGCCCACGTATCGAACTTCCTGGTCAACGAGTTGAAGCGTGGCGGTATTCCGAAGGAGTTCCTGCCCCTGCAGAGTGGTGTGGGTAACATTGCCAACGCCGTCATCGGTGCCTTGGGCGACAACCCCGACGTACCTGCTTTCTCGATGTTCACCGAGGTGATTCAGAACTCGGTGGTTGACCTCATCCTGAAGGGTCGTTGCAACTATGTGACCGGTTCGAGCCTCTCGCTCACCGACGATGCCCTGGATGTGATGTACGCGCACATGGATGTCTTCGGCGAACGCCTTTTGCTTCGTTCTCAGGAGATTACGAACCACCCGGAGTGTATCCGCCGTTTGGGCATCATCGCCTTGAACACGGCATTGGAGGCCGACATCTTCGGCAACATCAATTCGACCCACGTCATGGGCACCAAGATGATGAACGGCATTGGCGGCTCGGCCGACTTTGCGCGCAACGCCTTCCTGAGCATCTTCACGACTCCGTCGTTGGCCAAGGGTGGTGCCATTTCGAGCATCGTGCCGATGGTTACACACACCGACAGCAGCGAACACAGTGTACGCGTGCTCGTCACCGAACAGGGTGTTGCCGACCTGCGTGGCAAGTCGCCTTCGCAGCGTGCTCGCCTCATCATCGAGAACTGTGCTCACCCCGACTACAAACAGCTCCTTTGGGATTACCTCCGTCTCAGCGAGGGCAAGGGTTTCCACACACCTCACTCGCTCAAGAACGCCTTCAAGATGCACATCGCCTACGAAGAGACCGGCGACATGCGCAACGCGAAGTTCGAGATGTAATAAAAAGAGTAGAGAGTAAAGTGTAAAGAGTATAGTAGAATGATGCTGAGGGCCAAGCGGAGGCCGTAGGATATCGGAGAACTCCGATTATTCCGAATACTCGGAGTTCTCGGATTACTCAGAGTATTCTGATTCCTCCGATTACTCCGAATACTCAGATTACTCCGATTATTCGGATGATTTCGACCAGCATTAGCTATCGTCCCTGTCACTTCTCTTTCACTTCCTTGTCACTTCTTTGTCACTTCCTTTAAATATAAATATCTTTTTTATGAAAAAACTCCTTTTCGCTGCGGCAACTGCTTTTGCAGTCATGTCGGCCAGCGCTCAAAGTACCATGAGAAAGTTCGTGCTGCCCAATTCGGCAGACGGACAGTCGGAGATTACCGTTTATCTGCCTTCGCCCGAGGCAGCAGCTAAGGCCAATGGTCGTGCCGTGGTGGATTGCCCTGGTGGCGGTTATACACACCTCGCTATGCAGCATGAGGGTCACGACTGGGCGGAGTATTATAACGCGCAGGGCATTGCCCTCGTCGTATTGAAATACCGTATGCCGAAGGGCGACCGCAATATCCCGTTGGGCGATGCCTATCAGGCCATCCGCACCGTGCGCGACAGTGCCAAGGTTTGGAACATCAACCCGCGCAACGTTGGTATTCAGGGTTTTTCGGCAGGTGGACATCTGGCTTCGGCTGTATCGACGCACGCTCCGATGGATGCGCGTCCGGACTTCTCAATTCTGTTCTATCCGGTCATCTCGATGAACGAGAAGGAGTCGCACAAGGGTTCTTGTGTCGGTTTCCTGGGCGATGCCCGTAATGACGAGAAGTTACAGCACGAGTGGAGCAGTAACCGCGCCGTGCGTCGTCACATGACGCCTCCCGCCATCCTCATCTTGACCAACGACGACACGGTTGTCCCTCCGGCAACCAATGGTGCTGCCTACTACAGTGCCATGCGCAAGGCAGGTAATGACTGCACGATGTTCTGCTATCCTTATGGCGGTCACGGTTTTGGCTTCCGTTCCAACTGGCGTTATCACGACCTGATGTTGGCCGAGTTGACCCAATGGCTCAATGACCTCAAGATGCCTGCCGACACGGCTGTCAAGGTGGCTTGTGTGGGTAACAGCATTACGGACGGTGCCGGCATCGACATGGCAAGCGTGAAAGGTTATCCGGCTACGTTGCGTCGCCTCTTGGGTGCCGGTTACGACGTGAAGAACTTCGGTGTGAGTGGTCGTACCATGGCCAACTCGGGCGACCGTCCTTACCAGAAGGAGGCCTCTTGGCGCGATTGCTTGGACTGGAATCCCGACGTCGTGGTCATCAAACTGGGTACCAACGACTCGAAGACCCGCAACTGGGAGGGCAAGGCCGAGGTGGATTTCATCCCCTCGCTCCAGCAGATGATGGACTCGCTCAAGGCATTGCCAAAGATGCCTCGCGTCGTCCTCTGTACGCCGATTGCTGCTTTCCAGACGGAGTGGACTATCCGCGACTCGGTCATCGTCAATTGCATCATTCCTCAGTTGGCCGACTATGCCAAGAAGAACAACCTCGAACTGGTTGACCTCCACACTCCTTTTGCCGAAGCCGACAAGCAGGGTCTCATGACCTCCGACCTCATTCACCCGAATGCCAAGGGTGCTGCCAAGATGGCCGAAATCGTTGCCGACCAACTTCGCAAGGATCCTCCCGCTCCCGTCAATGGCAAGAAAGGTAAGGCCAAGAAGTCGAAAAAATAAGAAGCAGGAATCCAGATTCCTTGCTCCTTGTGGAAATAAAAACAAACGGGACACGCAGCGCGCACTGCGTGTCCCGTTTGTTTATTTTGTCTTGTTCAGAAACCCATCGCTTGCGTAGCCGCTCTTGCGTCCGAATGGTCTTCCCCCTAAGCAGGGGGATTGAGGGGGTCTGGTTTCCATCCCTCGTCCACATAGTTATAGACGCTTTGGCAGACTTGCTTGGAGAACTGTTGAGCAAGGAGAACAAGCTCGCTCCAGACGCTCGTGGTGAGGGTCGGGAACTCGCTTGGCGTGATGCCTTTGTTCAACAGCCCATACAGGAAACCGGCATTGAAGTTGTCGCCGGCACCGATGGTGCTCACGGTCTGGATAGGGGCAACAGGTATCTGTAATGTGAAGTGGGGTGTGAAGACCCAGACGGGGCGGTGGCTGTCGGTGCAGATGAAGTAGGGGCAGAGCGGACGGATGTGCCGCTCGTAGATTTCCGAGGGGTCGGTGGTGCCAAAGAGGTAACCGAAATCCTCAGCACTGCCACGGACGATGGTGCTCCAACGGCAATTCTGTTGAAGGTTCTCCAACGTGTCGGGGATGTCGGGGATGTGCGACTTGCGGAAGTTGATGTCGTAATAAAGCAAGGCACCCGCCTCGTGTGCCTCCTGCAACAGCCGACTGGTGTATGGTCGCAAGACCGGATTGATGGCAAAGAAAGAGCCGAAGAGCACCAGGTCGTTGGCAGCAAAGCCTTGAGGGATAGCCACTTTGTCGGCTTGCAACGAGGCGTGCTTGTGGTCCTTGTAGAACTCGTATTGCGCATCGTTGTTGGCATCCAGGAACGCCATCGAGATGTGGCTCTGGGTACCTCGGTTGCGTGTCACGGCGCTGTCCGACACATGATTGCGGCGCATGAAATCGACGATGATGTCGCCGATATGGTCGTCGCCCGTCTCGGTCACCATCAGGATATCCAAGTCGGGAATCTGCACACCGGCGGTGCGTCCTAACGAAATCATGGCATTGAAGGTCGATCCCCCCGGCACCGCTGCGGAGGGTTGGTCATTCTTGAAGATAACGTCGAGCACCGTTTCGCCGATGCCAATCACTTTGCGTTTAGTCATAGTCTGTGTTGAATTGTTTGCTGGATGAAGATAATGTTGCTGTAGCACAACTACTTATAGATCACTTCCAGAACTGGAAGAAGTGGTGGACGGGTCCGAAGCCCTGTCCGATTTCGTAGTCGGCCCCGGCCACGATGGCGCGGTTGATGTAGTCTTTGGCGGCAGCTGCGGCGTCGGAAAGCGACAGGCCTTTGGCCAACATGCTGGCTAAGGCGGAGGACATGGTGCAGCCCGTGCCATGGGTGTTGCGAGTATGGACACGTACTGATGGCAGTTCATAGAGGCGCCCCTCTTCGGCGTCGTAGAAGATGTCCACCAGTTTCTCTTCGGTCAGATGTCCTGCCTTCAGCAGCACCGAGACTTGATATTGGTCGGCCAACCGGCGGGCGGCGTCGGGGAGTTCGCTCTGTCGTTGCAGCGATGCTTCGCCCAGCAGGATTTCTGCTTCGGGGATATTGGGGGTGATGACCCGTGCGCGAGGAAGGAGTCGGTCCTTGAGCGACTGGATGGCCGTTTCTTCCATCAGCCGATGTCCCGAGGTGGAGACCATGACGGGGTCGAGCACCACGTTAGGGTGTGTCTCGGTCCGCAGGGTGTGGTAGTGGACCAGGATGCGTTCGACGCCTTCTATGACCTGTGCGGAGTGTAACATGCCTATCTTGATGGCATCGGCGCCGATGTCGTTCAGGACCGCCATCGCCTGCCCCTCAATGTAGTTCACGGGGATGGGAAAGACATCGGTCACCCCTAACGTGTTCTGAATGGTGATGGCGGTGATGGCCGACGATGCATAACAGCCGCATGCCTCGATGCTCTTGATGTCGGCTTGGATGCCGGCGCCTCCACCGGAGTCGCTGCCTGCAATGGTGAGTACGGTATGGTATTTCATCTTATTAAGTACTAAGGGACTAAGGACTAAGTACAAGGGGACAAAGTACGAAGTACAAAGTACAAGGGGACTAAGATTTGTCTTAACTTTCTAAACGGGAATGGCTACTTCCATGCATCGCCCAAAATCATGCCTCCGCCGAAGCCCATAGCTTCCACTTCGGGCAAGCGGGCGAAGGTCACTCCGCCTAAGGCCAGGACGCGTTGGTCGATGAGTCCTTCGATATGTGCCTGAGCGATTTCTTCCTGCGTGAAGGCGGCGTGATAGCCGGCCTTCGAGATGCTGTCGAAGATAGGGCTAAGCGACAGATAGTCAAAGGGTTCGTTGCGTCGTTGCCGCAGTTCGTTGATGGAGTGGCAACTGGTGGAGAGTAGTCCGATCCAATGGGCGGGTGCCACAGGGTGACGATTCGTGAGGTGGATGCCGCCCAGATGGTACTCTTCGGCAACGTCGTAGTGGTCGTGTACCGAAATTTTGGGGTAGAGCCTGGAGGGTAGCTTTTCGACGAGTTGAGCCACTTTGTCGGCCGAGGCATCGGGTTTGCGCAGGTGCAGGCGGTCGATGTGTTGTCGGTCAAACAGGTGGACAATGGCATCGGTCTCCCCCTCCCAGAAGTCGGGACGAGTGATGACAATAATCATGCGCCTTGGGAGATTTTTGTTGCATCGAACGCGTCCCTCAAATGATTACAAGTTGCATCGAACGATGCATCCCTCATAGTGTTTCGGGTTGCATCAAATGATGCGTCCCAGTCTTTCCAGACGGGTTCAATGCCGCGTTGTTTCAAGGCGGAGGCAATCTCCTGAACGGTACGTTCATCGCTCACGGTGAATTGTTCAAGGGCTTGAGGATAAGTGTAGTAGCCACCAGGATTGACGCGACTGGCCGCACTCATCGTCGTGACACCTAACGTACACATGTTGTTGCGGATGAAGGCGGGTTCGCGGGTCGAGTAGGAGATATCGACATCGTGGTCGAAGATGCGCATGGCAAAGGTGACCTGTGCCAACTGTCGGTCATTGACGAAACAATTCGGTTGGAATCCTTCGTTCTGCGCGGGGCGCATACGTG
>CACYQQ010000139.1 GCA_902776605.1 uncultured Bacteroidales bacterium
CTCGCAGTATGGAGCGGCCAATCCGTCGGACATCTTCTTGCCCCTCCTGTTGGCGACGGCCTGTTCTACGCTGGGCGGATTGTTACTCTGCTGTCTGAAGCAACGCATCCACTTTGACAAAGTGCTGATAGGCTTTCTGTTAGGTGCTGTTGCCTTCATAGGTGGACTCTCCTATTTTTTTGCCACACTGGACGAAGCAAGCCTCAAACTCTATTCCACTTTGGTGAGCAACATCCTCCTGTTCGGCTGCATCATGCTCTTCCTCTTGGTGGGTGTAGTAAAAAAAGTACCGCTGTTCAGCACCTTCGTGGATGGTGCCAAAGAGGGATTCCAGACGGTAGTAACCATCATTCCCTACCAGATAGCGATGTTCGTGGGTATCAGTCTGTTCCGCGAGTGCGGCGCATTGACTTACATCACCGATGGACTGGGCTGGATCTTCTCTTCCATCGGCATGAATACCGACTTCGTGGCAGGTTTACCTTGCGCTATTCTCAAACCGCTCAATGGTGCTGGTGCGCGTGCCATGATGCTCGACGTCTTTGAGCATTACGGCGTTGACAGTTTCCAGGGTCATATTGCCTCCATTATTCAAGGCGCCGCCGACACCACCATGTATGTCCTGGCCGTCTATTTCGGCTCAGAAAAAAAAAAAAAGTTCCGCTTTGTCTTTACAACTCTCCTACAAGCAAAAAAGAAATGAGCACCAAGCTTGGAACTTGGTGCTCTTATTTTATATTCTAAGCAACATCAGATGAGGTTGATGCCCAACTCATGACACTTCTGGCGCATGTCATCTGGCCAGATGCTGCATTGTGTTTCTCCGATGTGAGCTTTGTGCAACAATACCAAGCAAAGACGGGACTGACCGATGCCGCCGCCAATGGTGAGAGGCAGTTTGCCCTCCAGGAGGCGTTTGTGGAAGTAGAGTTCCTTGCGATCTTCCTTACCCGTCAACTTGAGCTGACGAAGCAGAGCCTCCTTATCAACACGAATACCCATAGACGACAGTTCAATGCTGCGGTTGAGCACAGGATACCAAACCAAGAGGTCGCCATTCAGGCCCAAGTAACCTTCCTCATTCGGCGTGGTCCAGTCGTCGTAGTCAGGGGCGCGCAGGTCATGTTCCTTGCCATCGCTCAACTTACCGCCGATGCCCATGATGAAGACGGCACCATACTTCTTGCAGATAGCGTCCTCACGTTCCTTAGGAGTGAGGTTCGGGTACATCTGCAACAATTCCTCGCTATGGATGAAGTGCACCTCTTCCGGCAGGAAGTGCTTAATCGTGGGATAGTTCTCACATATCATGAACTCGGTACGGAGGATGGCACTGTAAATCTTATTGACAATCTTCTTGAGGAAGGCAATGTTACGTTCCTCGACCGTCATCACACGGCACCAATCCCATTGATCGACATAGATAGAATGCAGGTTGTCCAACTCCTCGTCGGCACGGATGGCATTCATGTCGGTCACGATACCGAATCCAGGCTCAATCTCGTATTCCGCCAAGGTGTTACGTTTCCATTTAGCCAAAGAGTGCACCACTTCGGCGCAGGCTTCGTTCATATCTTTGATAGGGAAATTGACAGGACGCTCCACTCCATTTAAATCATCGTTCATACCCAAACCGCGCAAGACGAACAGCGGGGCTGTTACTCGACGCAGGCGCAATTCGGTCGAAAGGCTTGACAAGAAGAAATCCTTTATGCTTTTGATAGCACGTTCCGTCTGTTTGAGATCCAGACAAGGGACATAGTGCTCAGGGATGATAAGTTGACTCATAAATTGTTATTGTCTCAACGTGGTGTTTAAGGACAAAATACTCCTTTTTCTTATAAAAATAGGTGTTTGGCGCTCCGAAGACGCCGTCAAAAGGTTGCAGGAGTCTCGGATAAAACTCTGCAAAGATAAAGCAAAAATCGAAAAGTACAAAATATTTTCTATAAAAAGAGTGCTTGTGATGTCATTTTTCTTTGTTATAGCAACAATTTGCAATCAAAAGTATCAAAGAAAAGACTTCAGCAGTTCATCCCAAGCCTCGCGGTTGGCCTTGACATTATAGAAATCCATCTGCATCGGACGGGCACTCTCGCCATCGGTATCCTCTCGGTCGCCGATATAAAGGGTGGTGGCAGGATCCAGGTCATAGAGTTTCATCAAACGTTCCATCGACTTCTGGCAAGGTTTCAAACCACCCATCTTGGCAGCCGACACCACTCCGTCAAAGAGGTCTCGGGGAATGCGCAACGCATCCAGTTTCTCCACCTCATGGCCATAGTCGCTATAGAGAATCACCTTCAATCCGCGCGAACGCATCGCCTCCAGGAGTTCGACACACAAGGGACGTGGGGCAAAGTAGATACGCAACAAACTGACCTGCAACGGCATATACTTATCCTGATACCAGCGACGCGCTTTATCGACCGTCAGACTCCGCTTCACGCTTGCCATCTCGGCAAAAAGGGCATCATAGACACCCGCCGCATCCTGATAATCACGTCCTTTGATGTGTTTGCGGGCCAATCGTTCGGCTCCCAGCACCCACATATTGAGGATATCGGCCAACACCAACTTGAGCGGCAGGCCTTTGTTGTCATACAAAGTACCGTCCAAATCGAAGATGACAGACTTATATTTTTCTATATTCATTGAATACATCTGGAGGCTCGCAACTCCCCTACCCCCGAGCGACGGGGATAGAGGAGTCCAAACCTATAGTAATAGTTCTTATTGTTATTCCTTAACCAACGCCTTGAACTTGGCGTGACGCTTCTCGTCCTGCATCAAGAGGTTCATCTTGAACTGACCGTCACGAGCGCCCTCAGCAATACAAGCCGCCTTGAACTTCTCGAAACTGTTCTCGACGAGGCGGTAACCTACTGGATCATGCACACGGAGAGAGTCGCGCTTGGCCACATATTCGACATTCTGCTGACGGAGATACTTATCGACCAACTTCGTGAACTCGTCACAAGCCGACTGCTCCAAGTTCTGATCCTCGAACTCATAGTAGAAGCGATAGAGCGACTGCTCCAGGTCGGCAAAGCCGACGAAGAACTTCACCTCCAACTTGCTCTCGGCCGATGCCTGATGAACTGCCTCAATGAACTGACGCTCATGGAGTTTCTCACCCGTCATGGTAACGATGCCGTTGACCTTCTGAATCATGAAGACGCGAGGCGTGTTGAAGAATGGTGTACCCACCTCGACCAAGTCGTTCATGTTGTACCGGTACAGACCCGAGCAGGTAGTAACGAATGGGCAATAGCGCTTGCCTTGCTGCAACTCGTGCAACTGGTAGAACTTGACATGCTTCAATGCCTCTGGATCCGAAATCTTATCGACATCCTCCTCAGCCATGAACTCGTAGAAGTGATAGTGAGGGAACATGGTGCTGTAGTTGGTGTCGTCCATGACCAAACCGAAACGGCACTCCGAAGAGAAGTAGCCGAACTCCTGGTGCAAACAGGTGTCGGGGAAGAAGCCTTTCAACTTGTCTAGATAGACATAGGTATTACCGCACTTCCAGGTGTTAAGCACTTGGAGATTAGGCCAATAGTGCTTCGGCAACACACGACCATATTTCTTCTTCAGTTCGCGCAACTCGGCAGCTCGCTTTGGATTGGGTTCCAACTGTGCTTCCACCTCCTTGCGGATATCCTCGGGGATGTCGAAATCATGGCTCAACGTACCCTTCTCGATGTCGTCACAATACTGGTCATAGTACTTATCGACGTTCTTCTGCACCTCGACCAGCGTCGATGGGTTGGCAGTGATGAAGATAGAGGCATCGACCTCGATAGAGAGACGCATGATGGTGTAGTAGCGTGCATAGTAATCCTTGATGCCATACACGCCACCCGGCACGGCATACATCTCTTTGACAAACGAAGGCGCGTCGCGACGGGTCACACCCGACACCGAACCAGCCACGGTACCGTCTGGAGCATATCCTTCCACATCCTTACCGACGATGGTGACCAACTTGCCATAGAAGGCCTTCGGGCGGTTCATGATATAGTTATAGAGCCACACCTTGGTCATCTTGCCATAGACCGTCTTGAGATAGACGTCGGTGATGGGAATCCATTTAGGCTCCTTGGTGGTACCCGATGTAGTGGCATACATCACTGGCTTACCGGGTACCAACACATTGGCCTCACCGTTCTTGTGGCGATCAATGTAAGGACGGTAATCCTCATAGTCACTGGGGGCAATCTGTTCCGTATAACGTTTGTAGAGTTCCTCTCCGTCTTTGGCTTCCAGGATATAGGCAAAACGGTGCTCACGACCGAATTCCGTATCCTTGCCATACTCCAGGATGGAGCGCAATGTGTTCTCACTGGCTTGCTTGGGGTTCTTGCTTGCCTTCACCAATTTACGGTAATTGATACCACCTGCCACACGCAGCAGGAAGGTGGTCAACCAGGCAGGAGTCGAGTTCTTTTTCATTTTCTTTTATAGTAAATTATTATTTATCAAGCGAATATCACACTTAGCAGGCTTACACACAAAGTTCGGACGAATGGGGGTCAACCCATCCAAATGCCTGAATACGAAAGGGTAAACGCTGCCAAATCCTGGGCAAAGATACAAAAAAAGTCTCAATCTTGTACCATTTTGTCTCCTTTAAAGACACCAAGAGAGGAAATAGTTGGCAAAAAAACCTTTAGTGCGTTTCAAAAATGGCATTTTCCGATAGTATTCGGTGGACATTTTCGCCGAGTTAAGTTGGTCATTCACAAAGGCGGAATCCAACCATTGCGTCGCCACTGTGTCGGTGATGACCACGGCTACCTCTTCGTTCCAACGCAGGGCGCGATAGTCCATATTGACCGACCCGACCAGGCAACGACGACCATCTTCCATCAACACCTTACTGTGCTGGAAGGCACCATCAAAGAGCCAGACCTCTGCCCCGCGACGTTGCAACCGACGCGAATAATAGAGATTGCCAGCATCGAACAACGGCGTGTCGCCCTTCTCGGAGAAAAGCACCTCCACCTGAACGCCTCGACGCAAGGCTCGACGCAAGGCTCGACGCACACTGGGAGGGGGCAACAGATAGGGCGAAGCGATGTGCAGACTGTCTTGGGCGGCATCGATGAACTTCACCAAGGCGCGACGCAACTCGGCTTTTTTCGAGGCGCACTGTCGTCCACGCTCCAGCACGACCACTTCGCGCTCCCCCACTGTGCGGTTACCTGCCTCTGTATAAGGATAATAGGCCGGACCATCGAAGCCCTTGCCACCCGCTTTCTCGAAGTGCTCGCCAAAGAGGAACTGCAACCCTTCGACGCACGAACCTTCCAGTCGGACATGCGTATCGACATAACCGCCATACACCCCCGGTTTGCCTTTCCAGTTGTAGTCGGCTACGTTGAAACCGCCTGTGTAGGCTATCTTACCATCGATGACCACAATCTTGCGGTGATCCCTCAGCACGCGGTGCACAAACGGGAAGACATAAGGCTCATAGATCTTCACCTGAATGCCCTGCTTCTCCAGTTGGAGCAACCGATGGCGGTAGTTGTAACCCCGCTGGCGGTCGTAGTATCCGTCAATCAGGAGGCGGCACTCCACCCCCTCTTTAGCCTTCTGTCGCATCACGTTGAGCACGGCACGGCCGATACTGTCGTTGGCAAAGATGAAGTATTCGCAATGGATGTGGTGCTTGGCCTGCCGCATGTCTTCCAGGAGCGAGGCATATTTCTTCGACCCACTCTGATAGAAGCAGATACTGTCGGCATCATAGATGGAGATAGCCTGCTGGTCAAAGTAGGCATCCAGGTCCGTCACCGACTTTTTTCCTTTGGCCTGCAACGGACTCTCCGATGCCGTCGCCCACAGACCCAGGCAAAGCAGCAAAAGAAGGATCGAGTTGTAGTAGGTCATATCTTTCATAATCAAGGCTCAATATCCATTTTTTGATTGTGCGGGAATAATCCCCGGAAGTTGGGTCTCGGGGGACAGTTATTCCTTATAATAGACCCTCTTGACACGTGTGCTCACGGTGCTCAACACCTCGTAGCAGATGGTCCCCAGTTTCTGACTTATCTCGGTGAGTGGCAAGTGGGTACCGAAAATCTCGACACGGTCGCCCTCCCTTGCCTCGGGGCAGTCGGTCACGTCCAGGAAGGTGACATCCATGCAGACGTTGCCCACGGTAGGACAACGTTTTCCCTGCACCAGCATATCGGCATGACCGTTGCCCAAGCGGCGGTCATAACCATCGGCATAACCGATAGGCACCATGGCGATGCGGCTGTCGCGTTTCAATTTCCCGTTGCGCATGTAACCCACGGTCTCCGTGGCTGGTATCTCCTTGATTTGCAGAATAGTGCTCTTCAATACGGCGACGGGTTCCAGGTCCATCTTCACCTCCGATGCCTCGAATCCATACAGGCCAATGCCCAGTCGGCACATCTCCATCTGGTATTGCGGGTATTTCTCGATGCCCGCCGAGTTACAGATATGGCGCAGGATGGGATAAGGGAAGGCGGCACGGATGCGGTCGGCACAATCGTCAAACCTGCGTTTCTGCTCGTGCACGAAGTCCTCCTGCGCAGGGTCGTCGGCGGTAGCGAAATGACTGAACACGCTGCGGATAGTGAGAGCGCTCTGCCGTTGCAACTGACCGATAAGTTCGTCTATCTCATGGGGTTGGAATCCCAGTCGGTGCATTCCCGAATCTATCTTGACGTGTACGGGATAGTGCGTCACACCCATGGCGCGCGTCTCGTCCATGAAGGCCTGCAACAAGCGGAAACTGTAAATCTCCGGCTCCAACTTGTTCTCGATGATGGTGCGGAACGCCGACATCTCGGGGTTCATCACGATGATAGGCACCTTGATGCCCTGGCGGCGCAGGTCGGCGCCCTCGTCGGCCACCGCCACAGCCAAGTAATCCACGTTCTGGTCCTGCAACGTCTTGGCCAATTCGTAACTACCTGTACCATAACCGAATGCCTTCACCATGCAGGTCAGCTTCGTCTCGGGTTTGAGGTGACTCCGATAGCGGTTCAAGTTGTGGACAATGGCATCCAGATTGACCTCCAATATCGTCTCGTGACGACGTAACTGGAGGGCTTCACCGATACGCTCGAACTGGAAGTCTCGCGCTCCCTTCAGCAGCACCAGTTCATTCTGGATGCGCTCTATCTCAGCACTTTCCAGAAACTCCTGCGTCGTGCCATAGACATCGAAGATAATCTCCAACCCCACGGCATGCAACTCCTCCTGGATGGTGCGGCCGTTCTGCACCGCCATCGGACCTATACAGAAGAGTTTGCTGATGTGATACAGTTGGCACAGTTGGGCAATCTTGGCACAACGCTTGCGGGCGGTCACCTCTGCCTGGAGGATGTCCGACAGGATGAGCGTATTCTTCAACGCGGCAGACGAACGGCGTTTCTGGAACTCCAACGCCATCTCCAGCGAGGTGAGGTCGCAGTTGTAGGCATCGTTGATGAGCAGCATCCGCTGCGCAATGTCGTCGGGCTTGAATCCCAGGTAGAGCATCAAGGCAAGGCAGTTCAAGGCATTCTCCAACGAGGCATCGTCGGTCATCGGGATAGTGAACTCGCCGTCTATGCCCAACAGACTGTAATGTACAGTAGTCGCTGTGTCTGTGCGAGTTACCTCATGCACGTTGATCTGTGCCTCCTTGTGCCGACGGGTCCAAGCCATGCTTCGGGCTCCCACTCCGGCCAGTTCGAGGGCATCGCCAATACCGGGGATGTCGGCGTTGTAGATGATGACGTCGCACGAGCGGAACAGTTGTAGCTTCTCCTGCAACTTCTGGTTCTGATTGTCGAAACCGGCGGCATGGGCAGTTCCGATGTTGGTCAGGATGCCGATGTTCGGTTGGATGATCCGTTGCAGGCGCTCCATCTCGCCAGGGCGACTGATACCCGCCTCAAAGAGGGCCAGGTCATTTCCCTCCTCCAACTGCCACACACTCAGAGGCACACCCACCTGACTGTTGTAACTGCGTGGCGAACGGACGATGTTTCGCGCGTCGCCCAACAACTGGTAGAGCCACTCCTTGACAATGGTTTTGCCGTTCGATCCCGTGATGCCCACCACAGGCAGGGTGAACTGTTGCCGATGGTAGGCTGCCAGTCGCTGGAGGGCATCCAGGGTGTCGGGCACCACCAGGAACCACGCCTCGGGACAGGTGTTGCGGAACTCCTCGTTGGAGCGACTCACCACGAAGGCGCGCACTCCTTTATTATATAAATCGGGCAAATATTTATGTCCATCTCCCTTGTCGGTCACCAGCGCAAAAAAGAGTGTCTGGTTGGCAAAGGTGAGACTTCGGCTATCTGTCAATAGTATAGAAACCTGCGGCTGTGTATTGGCCGTTGCCTGCCGATTGCCATGCAAGGGGCAGTTCAAAATCTTGGAAATCTGACTCAGATTATACATGGACTCGTATTATAAGGAGTTAACAGGAGTTATTAGGAGTTATCGCTCCGCTCTGGGAGTTAACAGACAATAGTTTCCTGCGACATCATTCAAAAGGAGTTAACAGGAGTTATTAGGAGTTATTGCTCCACTCAGGGAGTTAACAAGCAATAGTTCCCTGGGGAATTTTCAATTTTCAACTTTCAATTTTCAATTTCCCCGCCTTCTGGCGCACAAAGTTACTATATTTTGTCGTAAAACACAAATATTTCACATTTTTTTCTCTGCGAGCACCTTTTTTCTCCCCAAAAAACCTTATCTTTGCCTTTGGAATTTTCTCAAACGACAATCTTCTTTCCTTGTTTTTCTTGACACCTCTGTTTTCTATGAAGAAATTATCAGTCCTCTCTCTAATTTGTCTCCTCGCTTGCCCTTGGGCGTTTGCCTTCAACCGTCTGTCCCTCGACGAGCATTGGCGCTTCCAGTTGGGCGACGACAACGAATGGGCTTCCCCCTCGTTCGACGACAGTTCCTGGCGCACCCTCGACCTCCCTCACGACTGGAGCATCGAGGGACAGTTCGACCAAAGTACCCCGGCCGGCAACGACGGCGCCTACCTCCCTACAGGTGTGGCTTGGTACCGCAAGACCATGAACTTCAAAGTATTGACTAAGTCTTCCGTGCAAAAAAAACTTTACTTCGAAGGGGTCTATATGAACAGCACCGTCTATCTGAACGGCGAAGTGGTGGGCGGTCATCCGTATGGCTACAGCAGTTTCTGGGTCGATATCTCGGGAAAACTCCGTCCCGGAAAGAATGTCCTGGCCGTGCGGGTCGATAACTCGGCGCAGAAGAACTGCCGATGGTACTCTGGCTCGGGCATTTACCGCCATGTCTGGATGTTCAACATGGAGGAAGGCGACGACCCATGGCAGCTCTTTGTCCGCACCGAACAGATCTATGGCATCGCCTCGGACGGTCTCTCGGCCGACTCCGCCACGCTCCGCATCTCTTATCCCAACCGCCCCGACGAATTGCGCACGTTCCGTCAGGTACGTCTGTGGTCGCCCGAACAACCCTATCTCTATGATGTTCAGGTGGGTAACCTGCACGTCGAGCATGGTTTCCGCCAACTGGATTATTCGCCTCAGGGCCTTCGCCTCAATGGCCGACCTTACCGCCTCTATGGCGGTTGTGTTCACCACGACCACGGGGTCATCGGCGCTGCCTCTTTCGATGCTGCCGAGTGGCGCAAGGCGCGTCAACTCAAAGCCGCCGGGTTCAATGCCGTACGCACATCGCACAACCCCTGTAGCGAAGAGTTCCTCCGTGCCTGCGACCACCTGGGTCTGCTGGTCATCGACGAGGCGTTCGACGGTCTCCGCGCCAAGAAGAATGCCTTCGACTACCACAAATATATCGACCAATGGTGGCAACAGGATGTCGATGCCATGGTACTGCGCGACCGCAATCACCCTTGCGTCATCGCCTGGAGCAACGGCAACGAACTCTACGAACGCCGTAAGATTGAGGTCATTACCACCTCCCGCAAGATTGCCCGACGTATGCGCCAACTCGATCCCACCCGTCCCGTCACGCAGGCGCTCTGCGAGGTGGACAGCATCTTCGACCCCTTGGCCGAGACGCTCGACCTGGTCGGCTATAACTACCTGATTGACAAGGCTCCCATCGACCACCAGCGTTGCCCTGAACGCATCATCTGGCAGACCGAGAGTTACCCCGACTCCGCTTTCCAGAGTTGGGCAGCCGCTACCGACCTCCCCTACGTCATCGGTGACTTCGTCTGGACGGCCATCGACTACCTCGGTGAGTCGGGCATCGGTCGTGCCCATTATGCCTCCGACCCGAGCGGCCGCGGCGAACACTGGGAGGGCGACAAATGGCCTTGGCATGGTGCCTATTGCGGCGACATCGACCTCACCGGTCTGCGCAAACCCATCTCCTACTACCGCCAGACACTCTGGGACTCCATTCCCCATCTCGCTATCGGCGTGCGCGAACCCAACCTCTATGTCGATTCCATCTTCTGCACCCGTTGGTCCACCTGGCCCACCACCCAGTCGTGGGACTGGCCAGGCTGGGAGGGCAAACCCATTGACGTTGAACTCTATACGCGCTTCCCACGGGTACGCCTTTACCTCAATGATCGGTTGATTGGCGAACAATCCTGTTCCCGCGAGACGCGCTTCATGGCCACTTTCTCGCTGCCCTATCAATCGGGCACCCTTCGTGCCGAGGCTCTTCTCGCCGACGGGTCGGTAGCGGCCACCCAGACGCTCCAGACGGCAGGTGCTCCTGCCCGCTTGCAACTCCTTGCCGACAAGTCTGTCCTGCAAGCCGACGGTCAGGACCTTGCCTTCGTCGAAGTGCAACTCACTGATTCCAAAGGCCATCCGGTCACCAAGGGCGACCTCGACCTCACCTTCCGTCTCTCGGGTCCCGGCTTCCTCCTCGGCGTAGGCAACGCCCATCTGACCGACTCGACCTCTTATGCTGCTCACCTGCCCTCCTCTCCCAAGGAGGCACATCACCGCTTGTGGCAGGGTCGCGCCCTGGTGGTTCTCCGTGCCGGCACCTCGTCCGGCCGCCTCTCCCTCTCGGTCTCTGGTTCCGGCATTAAGCAATCTCTCTCCCTCTCGGTCAAGAAAGCGAAAGGGCAGAACCCTTAACCCATAAACATTAACCGTTAACCGTTAAACACTAAACATTAACCGTTAAATCGGCGCAAAGATACAAATTATAGCAGTCCCATCCAAACATCGGACTGCTATACTTTTTGCTATACTTTGCTATGGTGCTATGAAAATCAATGACTTACGATAAGTTGTAACCACGGAAGGCACGAAAAACACGGAAAACATCTCGCGCCAAGAGAAGTCTGTGCGATTTATAGAAATGCACTTTATCTCTCGTTTACATAAACTTACACTCTCTTCGCGCGGGGCAAATCCTCCCCCTAAGCAGGTCCTCGCAGCAAATTAGGAGGGTTGATAACCCTCCGCGAGAAGACGAAGCTTTAGCTGAGGGAGGATTGAGGGGGTCTTTAAGGGGTCTTCATTCCCTCCTATACTAACTGCTATAGCATACTGAGAATGAAGCGATTAAGGATTCACAATAGACACTCGCAATACAATAACTTCCACCCTTTTGTAGGCAGGAGTAAATCCTAAGGCTGGAAGCCTGTTAAGACCACAGGCGGGGGTGCAACCCCCGTTTATGAACGACAGAGGAAAATAGTCCCGAAGGTACGACAGACCACAGGCAGGCGGTAGAGCGAAGCGAAACCCCTGTTAAGAAGGGACGAAAGACCACAGGGAGGGGTAAAACCCCTTCTCCCGAATCATCCCATTTCGACGAAGTCCCGAAGGGACGGCAGAACCACTTGACATGTTTTCTCCTGTGCGTAGGGCACCCCTTTACTTTGGCTTGACCCAAAGAAAGGGGGAAAGAAAAGTCAAGACCTGGAGCTGCGTAGCCTGCGAAATCGTGGCCTCACTCGAAAGAAAGTGAAACTCGGCTCCGCCTCAAACAACACTTTCTTCCATCGCGATTCTCACGATTTCGCGGTCGGCTACTCCACTATGGTCTTTCCCCCTACCGCTGTATCGAGGGCATACCAAGCAACCTTTTCATCGAACTCACGTTAACATAATGTCACAACACGTGAGGCTCAACAATCCTTTGTCTGTTTCTATATGGACATCACAACCATTATTCTCATTCTCATTAACTACAAGTCCTAATATCTTGCAATCGAATTCACTGCCATTTAGGCGAGCTTGATTAATACGAGAAAACTCCATATGGAGCCGTCTGTTCTCGACATTATCTGTACCGGATTTCCTAATCAGCAAATCCATGTGGCACCAGTCGTCCGAATAACGAATTCCATAAATATAGAATCCGTTCCAATCAAAACCATTCAGTTGTATATTTTTCATCGCCAATAATTCTATGACTATTACCACCTTCCTGCTTGGGATCTTCTGGTGTATTTATAAAAAACTTCGAACACTTCAATTGAATGAATCCGATACAAACCATATCGAAATTAATCTGCACTATATAACCCTCTTTAGTCTTGAGATAAGAGAATCCTGTAATTTCCAACTGTCCACACCAATTTTCAAAATTAGGACTCTTCGCTATTTCAAGATTGAAATCGGAGCAGTTTTCACAAATCAATTCCAAATAAGGATCGCCCTCGCACCAGTCCACGAGAAACTTCGTCACTCTTGATGACGAATCACTCTCCATGGAAATAAGATGACTCTCATAGAGATTTACCTTGTCCGTTTCTTCATTTATAAACAACATACTATAATAGTTATTTTATTTTTATTGCTGTCCCATTTGTTATATTCAGAACCTCCTCGAACGCAGGCTCATGTGTAACATCAGACTTGACAGGATGTGCTACACCTGAGTGATCCACATTTATTACTTGTGGGTGTGTATGACTCTGCCCATCGTATTGCTGAGTCGATTTATTGAAATGTCTCTTTCCTGATAGTCCTGCACACAGAGGTGACAACCGCCCATCTTACCTTCGTCATCGAAAGAATAATAACCTCCTCCAAAACGGCACATTGCAGGTTTGCCCATTCTGCTCGGAAAGGCATTTTTTTTAGGACAATCCAATAATTCAACCATGAAGGCAGGGGAAAAGGTATCGAGTTCTTTCATCATGGCACAAATGTTTATCGGTGCAAAAATACGACAAATATCGTACATATCCAAATTTTGGCCGACAATTAACGTGAGTTCAACAAAATATTCTTACATACCCAACCAAAAGGTTGTTATCACGGATGTTGCCAATCTCGTCTTTCTCCATTCTGCCGCCCATTCTCTTTCGCGGGTTATGTCACACAGCAGGGGTTACGCTTCGCTCACCCCTGCCTATGGTCTGTCAGCCCTTCGGGCTTGCTTTTTTCAGCCGAGCGTCCTATAAAGAGTACGATTCTCCGTGCTCCTCAGATTGACCCAG
>CACYQQ010000140.1 GCA_902776605.1 uncultured Bacteroidales bacterium
TCTCTCTATTCCTAACCTATACTCTCTCTACCGCCCAGAACCTGTTGCAACGTACCGATTCGTTGCAAATGAACCATTGGGTGGATAGTGTGATGGACCTGTTGACCCCGGACGAACGTCTGGGGCAACTTATTATGCCCATTGTGGATAGCCGCGACGACGAAGCCCACCGCCAGGTGATTCGGCGCGACATCGAAACCTTCCACGTGGGCGGATTGCTCTTCTCGAAGGGAACGATGGCAGCGCAAGCCAAGATGACCGAGTTTGGCCGTCAGTTGGCAGGCGCAGCTCCGTTGTGGATTGCCATCGACGGCGAATGGGGCATTGCCATGCGCCTGACCGACGCGCTGAAGTATCCGCGCAATGGTTATCTGGGCACCATCCGACCCGAAGTGCGGGACTCGCTCATGTACCAATATGGTCTGGAAACGGCACGTCAATGTCGGCTGATGGGCATCAACATTAACTTTGCGCCCGTCCTGGACATCAACTCCAATCCCAATAACCCCGTCATCGGGAACCGCAGTTTCGGAGCTACCGTCGAGGCCGTCACCGCTCCTGCGTTGGCCTACAGCAAGGGATTGGAAGAAGGCGGTATCCTCTCGGTGGGCAAGCACTTCCCGGGACATGGCGATACCGACACCGACAGCCATGCCACCCTGCCCCGCCTGGCACATGACCGCGAGAGGATGTTGTCGTTCGAGTGTGCCCCCTTCCGCAGCTATGCAGAAGCCGGGTTGGGCGGCATCATGGTGGCCCATCTGGAGGTGCCATCGCTCGACTCGACCTTGCATTTGCCCTCTTCGCTCTCCCGCCCCATCATCACCGAACTGCTCAAGGAGGAGTTTGGTTTCCAGGGACTTATCTTCACCGATGGATTGGCCATGAAGGGGGTGAACAACATTCCCGACTACAGCGTCAAGGCGCTATTGGCGGGTGTCGATGTATTGTTGGACCCCATTCCGCTCAAGGGGCAATGGAACAAACTGAAGCAAGCCGTGGCGGAGGGTCGATTGCCCCAATCGCTCATCGACGAGAAGTGCCGACGTGTATTGCGTTGGAAATATGCCCTTTGCGTGGCTCAACCCGACCTCCTGGAGAAGGAACAACTGAGCCAACGTATCAATTCGCACGAGGCTTCACAGTTGCTGGAGACATTGAAAGCGGAGGTCGAAATCGCCAAGAATATGCCTGTCGGTCCAGCCGATGAGTTGGCCGCCGCCGACTACGACCCCACCGAACAAGGTCTGCCCCGACAGGTGGTGCAGGAAAGTGCTCCCGCCTCCCCTCGTCCCGTCCTGGAACCCGACACCATACAGCACCAGCCACAAGTGTTCAACCCCAAGTTCCATCGGGTAGATAGTCTCATCCAGGATGCGTTGGACAAAGATGTCTTCCCCGGCTGCCAGATTCTGGTGGCGCAACGTGGCAAGATCATCTACAACCGCGCCTTCGGTTGGTTGGACTACGAACGGAGCGAACCGAACTCGTTGGAGACGGTCTATGACTTGGCGTCGGTAAGTAAGGCTGCCGCCACTATTCCAGCGTTGATGAAAGCTTACGACGAGCATGACCTCAAGTTCAGCGACCTCCTGAGTCACTATATTCCGCAGTTGCGAAACACCGACAAGAAGGGGTTGACCCTGCGCCAGGCACTCTACCACGAGACGGGTATGCGCGACGGTTATTCGTTCTACAAGATGACGTTGGACACCACTTCGTACGACAGCATCTACTACAGCACCGTACCCATCCCGCCTTACACCATCCAGCAGGACAAACGTTGCTGGTTCACCAAGAACCTGCGTTTTGACCCCTTCTGGGTATCGACCGAAAAGGATGCCACTCACACGTTGACCATTGCCGAGGGACTCTACCTCAATCCGTTGTTCCGCGACTCGATCCTCCACAAGATAGTAGATCTCTCGCTCAAGCGCACGGGGCACTACCGTTACTCTTGTCTGAACTTCATCCTGGTGCGCCAACTCATCGAGAACGTCACCAAGATGCCGATGGACAAGTATCTGTACAAGAAGTTCCCGGAGTTCTTTGGTGACGGAAAACTCTGCTTTAACCCCTTGGAACATGGCATCCCGTTGGCACGCATCGCCCC
This sequence comes from uncultured Bacteroidales bacterium, assembly GCA_902776605.1. Classification (GTDB taxonomy): domain Bacteria; phylum Bacteroidota; class Bacteroidia; order Bacteroidales; family UBA3663; genus Liminaster. Next base: position 2,114 of record CACYQQ010000140.1, read on the forward strand.
GACCGAAGACGACCGCGCCCTGCGTCACCAACTGTTGCGCGGCTATGTGCACGACGAGGCTTGCGCCTGGAGCGGTGGTGTGGAGGGCAACGCTGGTCTATTTGGTTCAGCCACACAGCTTTACCCCCTCTTGCAGATGTTCCTCAATGGCGGACAATACAAGGGAAAACGCTACGTCAATGCCATCACCGTAGAACGTATGACCACCCAGAAGAGTCCGCGTTCGCGTCGAGGTCTGGGCTTCGACAAACCGGAGTTTGACCCCAAGAAGAAACTCAATCCTTGCTGCACCGCCTGTTCGCCTGCCACCTATGGTCACACGGGCTACACCGGCACCTGCTTCTGGATTGACCCACAGAAACAGCTGATTTTCATCTTCCTCTGCAACCGCATCAGCCCGCACCGCTGGAACACGCAGTTGGGTGACGAGAACTACCGCCCCCGCATTCAGGAACTGGTCTATGAGGCGATAAAATCGAATTGAAAATTGAAAGTTAAAAAAAAGGAGTCGGAAGTCCATAAACGAAAAACTGGGGTGCTGTCGATTGTTTCGACAGCACCCCAGTTTTTCTGTTAAGCAAAGTTGACCCAACACGTCAGGAGTCGCATTTCAGAACCATCCGTTCGTTATTTGTACTTCAAGCAATGCCCTGGCAAGACGAAGCAGGAGAAGGCAAAAATCTCGACCACGATGCAGACGATGAGTTCCAAGAGGAAGAAGGAATCTTCCAACGCGCGGTATTCGGACAGGATATAGGTGGAATATTGTAAGGAAATCCATAGGAATCCACCCAGTCCCAAGACGATGCCACTAATCCACACCCAAGTCTGCTTGATAATAAAACCAGTAATAGACAATGCCATACCCATCACCAAAAGAACGACGCGATAGGGTTTAACAGCCACGCGCGCGAACACTTCCAATCCCTCTATCTGCGACTCTACGTAATTGAAAAACATAGCCGACAGACAGAAGCCAACAGCAAAAATGGCACACGACAGCCACACCTTTAAGACAATATCACGAAGTAGATTCGGCGGACAACCCGCTGGTTTCCGATTTCGGAGATAAGCAAGAAGTGCTATGATGAGTGGATTGACCAGCCACCATATCTGTCCCAAACCGATACCCCAATCATGAAGCAAACAATTGATGACCGTCACGACGACGGCCATGATCATGGTGCAGACGCCGGCTATTGTAAGGCAGTCTCCCACTTCGCGCGACAACACTTCGCGCCAAGCATCGAACCTATCGCCAACGTTTTCCTGATTATTTTCTGGGTTCAACAACTCAAAGTCTTCCATGGGTAAAATAGTATTAATAGTGAGTAAAAAAATAATCCAAATGAATCATTGTCGTTGCAAATATGCGTAAGTTTATGATAATAACCAAATAATTTGCCGAAAATCGCTCCATCTGGGTGCAATATTGATACTTTCCTACCAATAACGGACCGAAAAGGAAGAAAAAGAGGCTCTTACGACCTGCGTAAATGCCTCCTCTTTTAGAATTTAAAGGAGATAAGGAGTTAATGAAGATAAAGAAGTTAAAGACGATAGTAAATTTCCTTAGAACAAGGTTGCCAAAATGATTTTTGAGTCATTAAGAGCTATTGTCTTTAACTTCTCAGCGTCCCACAGGACGCGATAACTTCTTGTACTTCTTTATCTTCTTGCAATAGGCGAAAGTTGAGTATGAATACCTATCGGGAAGTAGATTTCACTCCTGAACCTCAACGCAATAGACTTTCACATCCCGTTCGTTGCGAGCGTTGAAGAAGATGCGGTCGCCCTTGTGACTGTAGATGGGGTGCGGATGAGCATCTTGTCCCAACCAGTCACTCCGATGCTTGCAAAGAGGAATCCACTGGAGGGTGCCCTTCTCCCAATCGGGCACCACGCGACTGATGTATTCGCCATCTTTCTTGTGTGGGTCGGGACCGTTGTCGGTCGAATTGTCGAAGACAGGTTTCACCTCGTCGGGGAACTTGAAATAACCATCGCAACACAGGATCTGGTCATGGTCCATCGTGAAGTGGCCGTAGGCATTGTAATCGGCGGGCAAGGCAATCTCCCAATACTGGCGCGTGGCCAGGCACATGCGACCCACCATGGCAGGCCCGTCGGCATATCCGCCATGATAGATAATGTATTGACCATCATCGCTCCACATCTCGTGGCACACCCAATCTTCGGCACGACGCGGATAGCCGGCAGGGTTGCCCAAAGTGTCATCGCCCATGGTGCGCAATTGGACATAACTGTCCGAGCGATGGTCATAAAGCCACATGCGACGGATGCCACAATTGGTTTCGGGCCACTCGTTGTTGTACATAATGAGGTCGGGATTCTGCGGATTGAACTGGACGTGCGTAATCCAACAATGGGGGATGCGTTTCTCGTAGAGCAACTCGCCCGAGGTGGTGTCATAGACGCACAGGTAACTGTTGAGGTGTTCCCGTTGCACACGTCCGTCGATGTTGTAGATGGGACGTCGATCCAGACCGGCACCCTCGGTGGCAGGGTCATAATCCAGGATGCGGTCGTCGGTCATCGGCACACAGAGATAGCGGCCACAAGCCGAGACATGGGTGAAGGCGGTCATGCGACCGGCTGGAACCTGGGCCAACGTGCGGATGTTGCCATCCAGGCCAACGGTCATCACGTCATCGCCCTGAATATAATAGATGCGATTGCGTTGAGGATCAAGACAAACCGAAGCCTTGCCCAAACCGAGATGGGGCGTCTGGTCGAAATAGACGTAGCTCTTGAGCGTGCCCTCCCGATTGTCGGTGAGGCGACGTTCCTCGCCGGTCTGCAAGTCGCGCACAAAGACGTTGGGCGACGAGAAATCGCGGTCGGACATGACGTAGAGATAGCGGTCGTCGGCCGACAACGAGGAACAGGTGAAATAAAGAAGTTGGGTATCGAACTGGCGCACATCGCCTGTGGCGGCACTACCAGAAACAAGTTTGCGGGACTGCATAGAGAGAATGATATAAATGGCTTGACTACAGAACCATAGAACAAGCGTGATTGCGATTGCAAAAATAAGACATATTTCTGAATAATCCAATTATATTCCCCAAAATTTGAGCGATGAAACTATTTATATAGGCTATTATCATGAAAAGCCACACCTTAGCTCCGAAATAAAGCGGATGTATTCGCTACATTGCCACGGTGCTACAATTAGTTTTAAGCAGTTGTTCCAAAATAATTATATAATAGAACCGCGAAGGATATTGTAATTTTGAACACAAATACCCCCCCAAATGTCTCTATAAAGGATGATAATAACCTCATAATAGGCTGATAATAGGGTGACAATGTGTATAACCAGGGAAGAATAACTATAAGCAACCACAAAGGGCGAACAATAATATGGTCAATAAATTCGGAACTACTACTCAACACAAATTCTCTCACATCACTCATTTTCCTAATTTTTTGCCCCTAATGTGTTGCAACATTGCAAATTAGTTCGTATCTTTGCGCCATCAATGAGCCACAGTGGTGGAACTACTCTTTGATTTTATTATTATTCAAAAGACGCTACAACGTCGTTATCTTCGCTATTGAAACTTCGCAATTTCTGTAAGGAGGATAATGCAACGCTTAGAGCGTCCATGTTGTGATATATGTATATACTATCACTATGTCTTTGTAGATATAGTCTTGGTATCATCATATTTCATAGACGTGGGCTTTCTTCGTTGCTTACCTCTTACAAGGGCAATGCGAAGGCCTCAATAGCGGGTAAGCAACCAAGTGGAAGCTCCCGTCTTTTTTATGTCTGTACGTTAACGCTGAATTTGGAGCCAAGAAGCAAAATGAATGTATATTTATACCCAATGAATGCACTATTACTTGTTCAAGTAGTTTATTATTAATCAATTCTAATATTATTGGCTATGAAACACAATTATTCCTCTTTCTGGCTCACGGCAATATTAATGCTCGTTTGCCAATTGCTTTCTGCCCACGATTTTGAAGTGGACGGCATCTATTACAACTATTTATCCCAAGAGGACAAGACGGTATCTGTTGGATATAGTTACTACGGTTGTTATTCAGGAAATGTGGTCATTCCAGCATCTGTCACCTACGCTGGAACAACCTTCAGTGTGACGAGCATCAGCAATTATGCTTTCGATGGCTGCATAGGCTTGACAAGCATCGTGATTCCGAACAGTGTGACAAGCATCGGCGATCAAGCTTTCTCTGACTGCACTGGCTTGATGAGTATGAGCGTAGCTCCGGACAATAGCAAATATGATAGTAGGAACTACTGCAATGCTTTCATTGAAACTGCCACAAACACCTTGATTGCAGGATGTAAAAATACCATTATTCCGAACAGTGTGACAAGCATTGGCGAAAGGGCTTTCTCTGGCTGCACAGGCTTGACGAGCATCGAGATTCCTAACAGCGTGACGACCATCGACCATGCTGCTTTCATAGAATGCACAGGCTTGACAAGCATCGTGATTCCAAACAGCGTGAAGAGCATCGGCAATAATGCTTTCTGTAGTTGCACAGGCTTGACGAACATCGTGATTCCGAACAGTGTGACAAGCATTGGCAAAGCTGCTTTCTCTGGCTGCACAGGCTTGACGAACATCGTGATTCCGAACAGTGTGACAAGCATTGGCGAAAGGGCTTTCTCTGGCTGCACAGGCTTGACGAGCATCGAGATTCCTAACAGCGTGACAAGCATCGGCAATTATGCTT
>CACYQQ010000141.1 GCA_902776605.1 uncultured Bacteroidales bacterium
AGCACGGTACAGGTGGTGGGATAGAATGAAACTGATAATCATTGGATTATAGCTTCACCCGAAGAGAACAAGGAACACGTTGAAGTTCTAAAATGAAAGTAAAAGAAATGAAGAGGTCTGTTTGCAACTATGATAGATTTTATCTACTAGCACTCCTTGCCTGCGTAGGGGGCTGTAGTCTGTTCGGGGGTAGTGCCGTTATGTTTTTTGACGACGGGAAATATACGTTTGAGCGAATAAAGTACGCCACCCTTATTGGTTTGTTCTTTCCCTGTTTACTTGTCGCACTTTTGTCTTTTTATGTTTTGATGAAGAAGGCGAAAAGATGGCAACTTGCAATATGGGTCTGGGTGTTTCCTATTGCAGCAGAAGGACTTGCCGCCTATTATCTTGACAATGGCTACCTCCCCTCTCAATATTTGCCCAAAGATGATTACAGACATTTCATGGGAACGCCAGCATATCATCTGGTCCGCGATATTGTGCGCGGAAAAGGCATCGCCGACGGGAAAATGAATTCCATCGACTACCAAGATTCGGCTTCGGGCATGACACCGCTTTTGTTCTGCATCAGAAATGGTTATTATGTTGACGCTGTTAAATTGTTAGAAATTGGGGCTTCTCCCAACATCGCAGATTGCAACCGACATACCTCTCCCCTAATTGAATTATGTCAATCCCATTTATCCGATTCTATCAGCAACCCTGACAAACTACGGGTGTTGGATATACTATTGGATAAAGGTGCCGATGTAAATTATAAGGTGGAAGGGAAATGGCCATTATTGATATTGTGCTCGACCGACCAAATAGATAGTGTTTGGTGCAATCATCTGCTTGAACATGGTGCGGATTTGAATATAATGAACATACAACAAGATGATTACCTGCATGAATGTTATAAGGAAAATGAAACTGCCCTAAATATGACTCTTTATCATGGAAACTTCCGATTTGCCCAAAGCTTGTTAGAACAAGGAGCAGACACAACGGGGTACAGAGATTGGATGATTGACATTTTACAATCAAAATATAATGATTCAATAGAGAAGAATCCGCTTGTGCAGAATTTATTGGAATACCTTCATTCCAATTAAAGAATCGGTAATCGGGGAAAAACTTAGCCTTAACTTCCTGATACTCATAGTACCATAGCAAAGTATAGCAAAAACTATAGCATTCACACATTTGGAGAAATCCGAAAACTTTTATAACTTTGCGCCGCCAACAGAAGTAGAGAAATCTACCATCCGTTGGCGGCGTTCATTTTACTATGTGTTCGTCTAAACAAAAACGATCTTTGACATAATGAATCAATCGACATTCTTGAATTCTCTAATTCTTGAGAATCAAAAACAGACAGTCTTACTTGACCTGTTTGATGCGGAGCAAGAGATAAGGCTGTTGAGGCAACCGGACAGAACGGTTCTGCACATCGATGGCACGGTAACCATCTTGTTTCTTGGCCTCGAAGATAGTGGGACACTCCGTGATGGTCATGTTCCAGGTGTCGATAATCTCGACCTTATAACGTTGACCCTCCTGAATGCGCGGATAGGCAGGCGTACGACCATTGCGAAGAGGGAGGTCGAACCGCCATTGGTCCTTCACCTCCTTGCCCAGATAGACCATAAAGTAGCCAGGGCCGCAAGCCGAAGTATGAGGATCCCACGAAGAGTCGGCGAGGTACATCGGCATAGGCATATCGTCCAGAATCTGCTTCATGAACTTGGTGCGCCCCCACATGGTACCATAGAACTTACCTCCCACGGCCAGGAAGTTCTGACGGAAGCCGCTGGGGTCGCCGAACTGATAACATTCCGAGTGAGTGCAATAGGTGCCATTGATAAGAGCCATCCACATGCGGAAGAGTTCCTCCTCGCCACTGAGGTTACCCCAACGGACATTCATGTCGCCCTCATAGAGCACCTCATCGAAGACGATGGGTTTGCGGTAGATATTGCGGACAATGGCAGCACGACCGAAATCCTCGACAGGAGCCTGATCCTGAATGGAACAGTGGGTATAACGCTCGTCCCAGTAGCTGTAATACTGGGCCGTATAACTGTGAATGGACACCAGATGACGATAAGGGTCTGCAGCGATGATGGCATCCGTCCAAGCATCCCATGCCTCCTGGGGCTGTTCCTTGACAAGGTCATACTCGTTGGCCAAACTCCACCAGACGTTACGGAACGAGGACATTCGGGCACCCACATAACGGCAGAGCAACTTGCCTGCCTCAATCGGCATGGCCTGGAAGCCCCAACGACCGCCATCGTAAGGGTGGAACAGAATCAGGTCTTGCTCGACGCCCAACTGCATCAAGCCTCGCGTGCACTCCTCCACATGGTCGAAGTAGCGCGGATTGAGTCGCGTCCAGTCCCAAGTACCATCGGCCTTACGCTCAAAGGGATAGACCTCGGGCTCGGGGTAGTTGGGATTGAAGTTCTGGGGCAAAAGCAAAGAACGAATCTTGGTAAAACCGGTCTCGCTGAGCGACTTGAGCGTCTGTTGCTGCATGGTCAATCCCGGGTCGGCCGAAGAGACAGAGGGGTCGCTCGAAGCGTGCATCCAGTCGTAGGAGGTAGTGCCTATGGGATAATACTGCTTACCATCGGCATAACAGAAATTGAGGCCCGTACTATCGACCTGCACGGGACCATGATTGCCCTCCCCCGGAGCGATACAACGGAACACCCCTTTCTGTTGGTCGAGCAACGTTACTTCGGACGACGTAACATATTGCCAATCACCCTCTTGGCGTGGCATGAAACGAACGCGCCAAGTGTCGCCGCCATCATAAAATCCCGCCACGGTGATGGTGTCCTGCCCCATAAAGGTGGCCTCCAACTTGACATCAAAAGGATTCGCCCCTTGAGGAACAGGGGCTTTGAGAGTGACTTCATACATACCCCATCGCTCCACTTGAGGAACGGCAGGAACCTTGCTCTTGGGCTTGGCCGACAAGGGCATCGCCAAGAGCGCTATCAATGAGAGAGAAAATAGAGCCTTCATAATCGTTGAATATTATATGACGTGAGGAGTTTTTTAGAACGCGGATTGAACGGATCTAACAGATTCAAACGGATAAAGACTTAAATATTAAATCCGTTAATATCCGTTCAATCCGTGTTATCCGCGTTCAATTCCTTCGACGTCCTTAAAATACGGGGAGAGTCTGCAACTGTTGGAGCAAAGTCTGTCCGAGGCGGACATGACCAGCACGACTTGGGTGCAAGCGGTCGTAGCGTACCGAGTTGGGGTAGCCGTCGGGTTCCGCAAAATAGATACCGTGAGCAGGTTCCATTGGAAAGAGCCCAGAGAGGCTGAAGAGGTCGATGACAGGGATGGCCCAATACTGACCAGCCTGTTTAAGGGTATTGACATAGTCCTCAATATAAAGACCTTGGCTATTGGCGATGTTCTCGTCAGGTTGCACATTGAACTTGTTGTTGGCCGGGTCAGAGAAGTTGGCATAACCACGGTGCGGAGGCGTCATGATGATGATCTGCTTGGTGGGATAGCGATGCTTCAACATGCTGAGTAACTGGTTGATACGGCCACAGAAAGTGCTGTCGGTATAGACAAAGTCACGACACTTGCGGGGCACCATCTTGCCGTTGTAATCGACCACCGTGTCGCGCTCCGTATAGAACTGTCCGATAGGGGCACCATGATTGTAGTCGTTGGTGCCCGCCCAGATGAAGATGGCATCGAGGTTGTCACCCTCTGCCTTGATCATCTCCTCGGCACGCTGACGAATGTGGTTCCACTGGTTGCCGCTACGGGCATAGACCAATGGCGTAATGCCGAGGCTATCACGCAGGTATTCATAATAATGATATTGAGTAGCGCGGTTGCGAGGGTCGGTCATGCTGTCGCCCAAGAAACCGACACGCTTGCCGTTCCATTGACTCGGCTGAGGTTTCGGATTGCCCCATGCCTCCAGACGTTCATACTCCTCCTGAGTGAGGCGCATGAAGGAACCATGCTGAGGACCGGTCACGCCCTGAATATCCTGAGGATCAGAGAAATTGCGCATGTTGGCATCGGCCTTGCAGATGCGGTAATGGCGTGGACGTGAAGAGTATTCGATATAGGCGATGCGCCAACCCTCCTCGCCTACAATCTGGAAAGCCGAGACACCCTCGCATTTCTTTTTCCCCTCGAAATTGACGTAATCATCTTCGACCGGTTCGCCCCAAGGACCCGTCAAGGCCGGAGCCGTGGCGGTGAAGAGACCGGGCGTACCTCCCTCCTTCTTGATCATCATGTGGTACTTGCCGTCGGTGGTGAGGTAGTTGATGTCGGCATCGATGGTGGCATAGCCCCAGTCGAACAAGAGCTGCGGCATGGTCATCTGGGTGAACGACTTATCGGCATAACTGTAGTACATGCGGTCGTACTTCTCCTCCTTCGGGTTCCAGAGGCTATAGTAGATAAAATAACCACCTTTCGAACCGTCGGGCCACTTGTAGGAGGCATCCCAGAAAATCTGAGGTGCCCAGACGCGGGTGATGGTGCTCCAATCCTTATAGACACTATTGGCCGTAGCGCCGTCCGAGAATATCTCGCGGCCCTTGCGGAAGTCGAAAGTAGTACTTTGCCAATGCATCAAGTCATCGCTGGTGAGGAGGTCGATGCCGAAATTCTCCCACACGCCACCTTTGTTGAGGCGCTTGGTCATGGAGTTGTTCATGTCGGTGGTGACCATGAGATAACCACTGCCGTCGTACTTGCGGCAGATATAGGCATCGCGCGTACCACCCTCGATACGGGCCAGTTCGAAGCTGGAGAAGACCGAGTCGCCGTGGAAGAGGTCGTGATAGTGCAGGCCATCGCGCGACAAGGCGAAAGCGGTCCATTGACCACGGTCGCTCATGTGGCAATAGAGATAACCATAGTCGCCCATCTGCAGGTTGCCGGGCACGGTCGTCTCTTTCTTCTTGGCGCTCAAGGCGCTTATGCCCAACAGGGCGATGCAAAACAATGCGGTAAGATGTTTCATATAGAGTTAGATGTTAAAGTTCGAGAGGACAAGAGTATCTAGAATTTCTAGAAAAACTAGAACTACTAGATTTCCTAGGAAAAACCTTTACTTCAAAAAAGCAAAGAACACGGCCAGGACGATGCAGAGCATCGAAACGAAGTGATTCCAATGGATGGGCTCGCCCTTGAAGACCAGATGCACGATGAGCACGAAGACGACCAGAGAGATAGACTCCTGCAACACCTTGAGTTGCATCAAGTTAAACGGTCCGCCCAGGTCGTGATGACCGAAACGGTTGGCGGGCACAGCCACGCAATATTCAAAGAACGCCAAGCCCCATGAGAACAAAATCACCACCATCAGGGGCCAATCCTTCACCGAGGGGTACATCTCCCTCAACTTGAAAGTGCCATACCAGGCAAAAGTCATAAATACATTCGACACCATCAACAGAACCACGGTGCCGATACCACGCAATAAAATAGGATTCATATCAAACCTTCTATAGGACTTTTAAGAATTTTGCCAATGTGCAGGTCTTGCAGTTCGGCCACGACCCTCAGCGTGTCTTGCAGATGATATGCCACGCTACCCACAAACGAGACACTCTCCCCCTCTCGGGGATTGAGCCTCAACACATTACGCTTGAAGAACGACTCCGCGCCTTGGTACGCCAATTGCTGGCAATAGCTATTGTCGGCATGACTACCCACAAAGACTGCAAACGAGGCCAGATAGCGGTTGGGACAGGGTTTCTGATAGACGTGTTCGATGGCCGATTCGGGAGTAATCCGTCCGAAATCCTCCTCAAACAGCGTGCGAGTGCGTTGAGGCATCTGCTCTTTCAAGTAGTCGCTCAACACCTGCCGCCCCAACCAAGCGCCGCTGCCCTCATCACCCAGGATATATCCCAAACTGCTGGCTGTGAGCATCTTGTCGGCCTGAGCGTCATAGCGTGCGGCGATGGCACCCGTGCCCAAGATGCAACAGAGGCCATCGCCCAAAGCGCGACAGGCGCCCAAGAGATCAGATGCCACCTCAACTCGGGTCATGGGCGTAAAGACCTTACGCAGAGCACGTTCCACCATCGAAATACGTTCCCCGCTGCATCCAGCGCCATAGAACTGCACCAGGTCAGGGCAACGTTCTCCCGTCTGGTCGATGACCGAACGAACCGCCTCCGTGATGTCATTTTCGGTGACATAGAGCGGGTTCAACCCCTGCGTCTGCACAGGTTGAACCAAAGAGGGGGCGCCCTGGGTCTTATCGACCAGACACCACGTCGTCTTGGTACTGCCGGAATCTGCTATTAATGTCTGCACAAGCTAAATAAACTTATTTCAAGTTTCGCAAGTATGGCAACATTAACTCCTTCATCGCACTCGCGAACCTTGAGTAAATAATGTTGCAAAGATACAGTTTTTCTCCGATTTGACCAAAAATTGAAGGAGAATTGTCAACAAATACTGCGATAGCCAATGAACGGGTGGGCAAAAGGAGACTAAAATTTGGAAGAAAACGAGGAAATTTTCCGAGCCATTTTCCTTAAAGGGTCATAATACCCTTCTATGTTGCAATCCAAGGATTGACAATAAAAGGTGAATAAAAATAATGTTGTTAGACAACAAATTACGATCTTTGACTGATCTAAAGAGAAAAAATGAAGAGGAACACAGAGTCTGTCTGACAAAAAAATGCCAGACAAAAAGTAAAGGGCAGACCTACCGACAACCTTCAATGAGATGTAGTCACGGG
>CACYQQ010000142.1 GCA_902776605.1 uncultured Bacteroidales bacterium
CCGCCCGAGTTGCCCACGTAGACGTTCTGCTGCAGCCCCGTCCGCATCGCGCGGTTGTTCGTCCACGTGATCGTCTTCCGAAGATTCCGGTTCCATCTCCTTGTCGTCAGAGGTATCGTCCCCGAAGCCGAACCAAGAAGCCAACTTCTTGTTGTTCAACTGGAAGCTATAGCTATATCCTGTATTCATAAGGCGAGGGAACTTTCCTTTTTCCCAGCGAGGCACATCGATACGAGTAGGCGAGCCATAACTGTTCAAACCATACATATAGGTATCGAAGGTACCCGACAAGTTCATCGAACCCGACTTGCCCGTCTTGATGACGACCGACAGCGGAATCGTCTGACTCCAACGCATGGAATCGGCCGCCATGTTGTAGCTGATGCCCGTGGTCATGTTGTCGATGATGGAAATCTTCTTGTATCCCGTCGAATCCTTGTCGCTACGGATCTTGGCCTCAATATTGTTGGACACATTGAAACTGATGGAGCCCGTCTTGCCTCGGCTGGTCGTACCGAAAGGATAACCCGAGTAGTAAGAATAATAGACGGTTTCAAATTCCGAAGACGAAGGCAACTTCTTCTCGTACGACGACCAACTACCGAACTTCTTTCGTCCAAAGTCAGGAGTATAGCTCAAAGAAACTGTTGGAGTAAAAAGATGTCGGACAGCCACCAACTTGGCATTCTTGAAGAAAGGCGCTGGCTTGTAGAAACCATACAACTTCGTGTTGAACGAGAGGCTGGTAGAATAGTTGTAGGCGTTGTAGAAACCATAGGTAGTATCCTGAACAACCGCGCCATAAGTACCATCCTGATTGTAGTAAGTCTCGTCGTAGTGTTGCTCCGTCCGATGCGTGTACATACGATCCGTGAACTTGAAGGATGGTGTCACGTTGATATACTTCAACAACGTGAAAGTAGCAGAAATCGGAATATCGTGATACATACCATTGTTCCAGTCACGGATGAGGCTCTTGTTCTTGAACTCGTTCTGCTTGGCTACCACCTTGTTGGTGATTCGACCCGTATAGGAGAGCGCAATCTTCTCATACCAGCGGTCCTGTCCCATCTTCACCTTCCGCTTGAAAGGATAGATACGACCCATCGAAATATTCAAATCCGGCAACGAGACATCCAGGGTGGAGTCCTGCATACGCTGAGTAACCGACATCGTGGTACTGAAGTTCCAGACGCTGTTCGGAATCTTATAGCTAAGATTGATGGTACTTGCCTTGGTACTTTGCGTCATCTCGGAGCTATAATAGCTGGCCAAGTTGTTACGCTCATAACCCGTTGTGGAGAAGTTCACGTTGGCCGACAAGGTCATATTCGGATTGAAACGGCTGTCCTGTGTATGGCTCCACACGGCACGGATATTGGTCATCTCGCTGTAGTCGGGCATACCCTTGTCGCCCGTAATGGTTTTGAGGTAACTGAACGAGACATTTCCCTTGAACTTGTAGCGCCACGCATACTTCGAACTACCCGTAATGCCCCAAGAGCCCTTGGTGTAGAGTTCTCCGCGCAACGCCAGATCCACATAATCGTTGATGGCAAAGTAGTAACCGCCATCACGCAGGTAAAGGCCTCGCGTCTGGTCGGCGCCATAGGTTGGCATGATGATACCGCTGCTATAACTCTTCGTAAAGGGAAAATAGCCAAAAGGAATAGCCAAAGGCAACGGCACATCGGCCACCACCAAATAGGCAGGTCCAGTCACGATGTTCTTCTTCGGACGCACTCTCGCCTTGGTGAGGTTGATATAGAAGTGCGGGCAATCGTGGTAATCGCAAGTGGTATATCGGCCATTCTCCAGGAAGATGTCGTTGTCGGGCATCTTCTTGGTTGTTCCACCCGTCACATAGCCATCGCCCTGTTGCGTCACGACATCGGTGATATAACCCTTGGCCGTCTTGAAGTTGTACGAGATGGTGCGTGTCTGGTATTCGCCCGACTTATCCTTGAAGACAGGGGCACCAATCTGGCGTTTGCTTCCCTCCTGTGCAGTCGTATCAGGAACGCCATAAGCATGAACCAAACTGGAGTCAAGAGACATCTGGATTCGTTCGGCCGTAAGGTTGATATCGTCGTAAGTCACTTCGCTGCTGCCATACAGCCAAGCCATGTTACCCATCGAGAAGACCAACGAGTCACTACTCTTGTAGTTCACCACAGCGGTCAATCCGCTGCCCTTCTTCTTCTGTTGCAAGGAATCGTTGACCAATGAGTCAGCCACAGCAACATTGCTCACGTCCGTGCTATCAGCGACAACCTTCACGCTGTCCTTGACGGCATTATCCGACACTGGTTCCGTTGTTTGCGCAAACACAACAGATGGCTGCAAGTTCAAACTTACAGTCATCGATAAAAGCAAAGAGGCTATGTATCTAAATTTGCGCACTAAAACCGTGTTTAAAATCTGCGCGAAGATACGTATTTTTTTCGACTCAGCCAACTCTACGCGAGGAAACTTAATGTTTTTTTCACTTTTTTACACTTTCTTACATCTGAACCTCTTCAAATGGAATGCGGAAAGTGCACCCATTCTTGAAATTCGAGCAACCGAAAGCCGTCTTTCCTCGGAGGATTTGACCGACGCCACATACAGGGCAAACCTGAGGCAACGTAGCCAAAGTGTACTTAAATGCACCCGTTTGTGGCTGAGCATTGGACGGCTTCGAAGCAGCCTTCTGTCCCTCGCTCTTTTTGCTTCGAGCAGGCTTTTTTGCACCGCCCTCCTTGGGTTCGGCACTACGTTTCTTTTTCTCGGCCACCTCCTCTTCCGAAGTGAAGGCCACACGTGTCTGTCCCTTGTCGTGAATCACTTCATCCACGATGGAGCAAACCATCTGCTTCAACTCTTCGATAAAGGACTTTGCTTCGTACTCTCCTCGTTCGATTTGACGCAATTTCTTCTCCCATTGACCCGTCAACTCCGCACTCTTGAGCAATTCCTGACGAATGATGCCAATCAGTTCAATACCTGTCTGCGTAGCGACCAGAGCCTTCTTTTCCTTCTTGATATATCGACGACGAAGGAGCGTTTCGATGATGGCTGCTCGGGTGGAAGGACGACCCAAACCGTTCTCCTTCATGGCATCGCGCAATTCTTCATCATCACACAATTTACCCGCCGTTTCCATAGCACGGAGCAAGGTTGCTTCACTATACATGGCAGGAGCCTTGGTCCATTTCTCCAACAACGATGGTGTATGGGGGCCGCTTTCACCCTCAACGAAATCCGGAAGGATTCCCTGTACTTGTTCATCCTCGGCATCCTGTCCCTCCGTTTTACTCTTCTGCGCTGAAGTGATATCCTCTCCCCCGCTTTGCAGGTCGGAATAGACAGCACGCCAACCGGGATCGACGATGACCTTGCCCGTAGCACGGAAAGGCACCCCCTTCTCGGCTTCGTCGCCAGCCACACCATTCACCGTGGTGGTATTGAACACACATTCGGGATAGAACACCGAGATGAATCGACGTGCCACCAAGTCATACACCTTCCGCTCTTCCGCGCTGATGGTGTTGGCTGGCAAGCCCGTAGGAATGATGGCATGGTGGTCGGTCACCTTCTTATTATCAAAGACCTTCTTCGTCTTGGGCAACTTGAACCCAGGTGCCAACAAAGGGGCGGTCAAAGCCTCGTATCCACGCAAGCCAGCCAACGTTTGCGGACATTTCGGATAGATGTCGTCGCTCAGAAAAGTGGTATCGACACGCGGATAGGTAGTCAACTTCTTCTCGTAGAGGCTCTGAATGAAGCGCAGAGTCTCGTCAGCGCTGAAACCAAACTTGCGGTTGCAATCCACCTGAAGGGAGGTCAAGTCGTACAAACGGGGTTGTTGCTCCTTGCCTTGTTTCTTCTGCACCTCCTTGATGGTAAACGGTTTACCATCAATTTCTGCCAATGCTCTTTCGGCATCCTCCTGTTTCTCGAAGCGCCCTGTCGTGGCATTGAACGTTGCATCCCGGTAGAGCGTCTTTATTTCCCAATATTGTTGAGGTTGGAAGTTCGCTATCTCCCAATGGCGCTTCACGATCAAAGCCAAAGTAGGTGTCTGCACACGTCCGATACTGATGACCTGGCGTTGCTCCCGATGTCCGTAGTGCACAGTATAGAGTCGCGATGCATTCATACCCAGCAGCCAATCGCCAATGGCACGACTCAATCCTGCCGCATACAACTTGTCATATTGTTGTTGCGGCATCAAGTGTTGGAATCCCTCACGTATAGAATCGTCGGTCAAGGAGGCAATCCACAACCTTCGCACAGGGCACTCCTTCTGGTCGGGACGGAAATAGGTATCTTTCTCGCGGTTATAGATGATGCCGGCTTTCTGCATCACCCATCGTTGAATCAGCTCTCCCTCCTGGCCGGCATCTCCGCAATTGACAATCTCGTCGGCCTTGGCATACAGGTCGGCTATTACTGCGAATTGACGTTGCACGCCCGTGTCTTTCTTGAGGGTAATGCCAAAGCGCTCCGGAATCATCGGCAGACGACTCTCTGCCCATGGTTTCCAGAAGTCGGTATAATCTTCAGGGTTCTTGAGCTCACACAGATGACCGAAGGTCCAAGTTACCTGATAACCATTTCCTTCGTAGTATCCATCCATCTTACGGGTTGCCCCAAGGATGTTGGCGATACTCTGTGCAACACTTGGTTTCTCTGCTATGCAAACTATCATATTTTACTTCTAAAACGGGGACAAAGATAATTATTTTTTCGCAAAGTTGAGCATTTAATTGTTTTTTTTTATAAATTTGCACTCGAACGAAAGAGGACTTGGCACAAATATTTTCTTGGTCAAAAGATTCATTCGGTTTTCGACAAAGTGGTCACAGGGAAGGACTAAATACTCTGGTTTTCCATTTCCTACCCTTTGGGTAAAACCTTTTTCTTGAGACTATTCAAAGAGAATAGACGTCCCATCGTCCATAATTACTAATCTTAGAAAGGAATTGTATCCTTACACCATTTTTCCTTATGAAATTTACAGAGGTTTGTGATCCTATTTTCAACAAGGCAATTGCCGATTATCACATCACTGACAACGTTGACACACCCATCAACAACCCCTATCCAGAGCGCAGTATCGAATATTTTCTCTATTTGAAGAACTGGATTGACACCGTTCAGTGGCACTTCGAGGATATCATCCGCGACCCACAGATTGACCCTGCCGCTGCCCTGGTACTGAAACGTCGCATCGACAAGAGCAACCAAGACCGTACCGACTTGGTCGAGATGATCGACAGCTACTTCCTGGATCAGTACAAAGATGTCAAAGTGGCCGACAATGCCACCATCAATACCGAGAGCCCTGCTTGGGCCGTTGACCGTCTCTCTATCCTCTATTTGAAGATTTACCACATGCAGGTCGAGGTCAATCGCACCGACGTGGACGATGCTCACCGCCAGAAGTGCAAAGAGAAGCTCAACGTCCTCCTCACCCAGCGTCAGGACCTCTCGTCTGCCATCGACCAGTTGCTGGACGACATCGCTGCAGGCCGCAAGTACATGAAGGTCTATAAGCAGATGAAGATGTACAACGATCCGAACCTCAACCCTGTGCTTTACGGCAACAAATAATCTTACATCGTGATTCAACGCCTCCTCGTCATACGATTTTCCGCTTTGGGAGATATTGCTATGACGGTGCCCGTCGTGGCATCGTTATGTAAGCAATATCCCTCATTGCACGTCACCATGCTCACCAGCAAGATGGGTGAGAAGATATACAACACCGTCCTGGCCGATATGCCCAACCTCACCATCCGAGGCATCAACGTCAAAAAGGACTACAAAGGCATCGGAGGGTTGAATCGCCTGTTCAAGGAGTTGAAACAAGAGCACTTCGATGCCATTGCCGACCTACATGACGTACTTCGCACCAAGTGGCTCAAAGTGCGTTTTTCGCTGCAACTCACGCCTCATGCCAGCATTGACAAGGGTCGTGCCGACAAGAAAGCGCTCATCCAGCACAAGCGACAGGACCAACTCAAGTCGAGCATCGAACGCTATCGGGATGTCTTCTCTGCCATCGGTCTTCCCGTCGAGGTGGATTTCGAGCCGAAGCCGCTTGCTTCCGACCTCATTCTGGCAGGCAAACGCAACGTTGGCATCGCACCCTTTGCCCAACACCGAGGCAAGATTTATCCTGAGCCTCAGATGCGCGAGGTGATTGACGGACTCCTGAAGTTGGACGAAGACACGCACATCTACCTCTTCGGAGGACCGGACGAGCTGAGCAAGTTGGACGAATGGGTTCAATCCTGCCCCCAACGCATCCACAACACCGCTGGCCGACAGATGTTGGGCGACGACCTCCGCATGATGTCCAAGTTGGATTGCATGGTGTCGATGGATTCGGCCAACATGCACATGGCATCGCTGGTGGGATGTCGCGTGGTGAGCATCTGGGGGGCAACCGATGTCAGAGCCGGTTTCTATGGCTATCGTCAATCGCCCGACGACATCGTCTCCCTGCCGCTACCCTGCCGGCCCTGTTCGGTTTATGGCAACAAGCCTTGCCGCTTCGGAGACTTCCGTTGCATGACGGGCATCACGCCCCAGCGAGTTGTTGACCGCATTGTGCAGAAGTTCCCCGATGCCCAGCCCAAGGATTGAGGCCGCCAAGGATGCTTCCGTTGTTTTTTCTACGGATT
>CACYQQ010000143.1 GCA_902776605.1 uncultured Bacteroidales bacterium
TACCTGACCGATACCTCATCCATACTAGAAGAGACTATGAGCGGTAGGACGTAAGGGGAACGACGGGCGAACCGAAGAAGTGAGATTGATTCCAAAACGAAAGGGAAAATGTTCAAAAAAAACAAAAGGGGAAACGTTCAAAATAATGCCCTGTCGAGCAAGAGCAAGACAGGGCTATTCCGTTCGGAATTTCCTTAAAGCCTCATAATACCTTCATAATAGGCTCATAGTACCTTCATAATAGGGAGACAAAGACGAGAAAGAGGGCACGAGAAGAGCCGTCAGGAGGTCACTCCTTCTCCAACATATCCTCGCTCGGATTGACCAGATAGAGCGTCTGGGTGGCACGGGTGAAGGCGGTATATATCCAGCGATAGAAGTCGATGCCAAGGTGGTCGGGATTGATGTACGAGACATCGAGATAGACGTCGCTCCATTGGCCACCCTGACTCTTGTGACAGGTGACGCAATAACCATACTTGACCTGCAGGGCGTTGAAATAGGGGTTCTCCTTGATGGCCTTGTAGAGATCGCGTTGGTTGCGAATCTCGGGATAATCCTGTGCAACCGCCTCAAAGAGAGCCTGTTGCTGCGTCTGCGAGAGCGACGGACCCTCGGCATGGAGGGCATCGAGGAGCATGACCACCTCCGTCTCGACCCCATAGTCAGGCAGGAGAATCTCGACGTCGGCGAAGTGAAAACCATAGAGTTCGCGGACATTGCGGACACGTTTCACCTCGATGACATCACCGTTGGCGATGAAGGGCAGTTGGTCGAACTCCTTGCCCCAGAAGTAGTTATTGCGCACCACGAGCAGACGGTCGCCCGCCGAAAGTTCCTCCTCGCGCCCCAAAATCTGGTTGCGAACGCCGAGGTTGAACTGGTTGGCACGGAGGTTGGAACGGGTGATGATGATGGTGTCGTCCAACCCCGCCTTGGCATAAGAGCTTTCCAGACACTCCAGAAACTCGTAGCCATCGACCCGTCGGACATCCTTGAACCTTTTATATATTACGCGCGGAAGGAGATTGACATTGCCGGCATCCAGTTGTTGGCGCAACAGGGTAGCATTATAGAGAATGCCCGAATCGAGCTGTTGGCGAGCCACTTCGGTCAACTGATTTACAATCACTTCCAAACCGAAGGAGCGCAAGCGGTTTTCGTCCAAGGCAGGGCTCTGCACCTGCCCCACCGGAGGCAACTGAGCATTGTCGCCCACCAGCAAGAGACGGCAACCATCGCCGCTATAGACAAACTCGATGAGGTCGTCCAGGAGGTTGCCCGTGCCGAAAGGACTATCCTCCTTGAGGGTCGAGATCATCGATGCCTCGTCGCAGATAAACAACGTGTTGCGTTGGCGGTTGTCCATCAACTGATAGCCTTGCATTTCGACGCTGAACTTCTGCTGTCGGTAGATGCTCTTATGGATGGTGAAAGCCGGCTTGTCGGCCATCATCGAGAAGACCTTGGCAGCACGTCCCGTCGGAGCCATCAGGAAGGTAGGCATGTGCGCCTCGTCCATCACCTTGACCAAGGCGCCGATAAGTGAAGTCTTACCCGTTCCGGCATAACCACGAAGGACGAAAATCTTCTCCGCGCCATCGTGCGACAAGACGAATTCCGAAAGCCGCTCCAAAGTGAGTTGTTGCGACAAGTTGGCCTGAAAAGGCAGTTTTTGAGATACTTTTTGGCCAAAAACAGCAAATATTGACATATTTTTCAAAAATTTCGGGGCAAAGATATTCATTTTTCAAAAAAGTTTGTATATTTGCAGTCAGAAAATCAAAAAAAATAAACATAAATAACTCAAAAATCATGAAATTCGTTTTTCTTGTTTTTAATGCGATTCTTGTAGGCGCTGCTTGCTTGCTCACATTAATGTGCTATCAGAGCATCCAGATTCCTGTTAAGTTTAAAGAAGACGTAGCTAAGCGCGATGCCGTTGTCATCCAGCGACTCAAGGACATCCGTACTCTCCAGGAATTACATCGCGATTTGCACCAGAACTATTGCGCAAGCTGGGATCAGTTGATCAAGTTCGCCAAGAACGATTCTGTTTCTATCTGCGTTAAGAAGGGTACCCTGACCGACCAGCAGTTGGCCGACGGCTTGAACGAGAAGAAGGCTTGGATGTATCTGTGCAATCCTAAGAAATACGCCAAGGAAATCAGCAAGTTCAATCTTGACATCAACACCTTCAGCCGTGATACTGTCAAGGTTAACATCCTGGAGAATGACTCTTCGATGATGAGCCGCAACGTATTGAAGTGGATTGACACCATCCAGTACGTTCCATTCGCAGCACACGATACCTTCGAATTGAATATCGGTTCTGTAACGACAGCATCTGGTTACAACATGAGCTTGTTCGAGGCAAAGGTTCCTTACGAGGTTTACCTGAAGGGCTTGAACGAAGCTGAGCTCAACAACAAGATTGCTGAACGCAAGGAAATGGACAAGTTCCCAGGTCTTCAGGTTGGTGATGCCACCCAGGCTAACAATAATGCCGGTAACTGGGAGTAATACCCACATCTACATGACCCAAGACAACGTCAATAAGATAACCATCCGGCTACTTCCGGATGGTTATTCTTTTCTAAATCAATATCATCCCGTACAGCGAGGTGCCGACTTCATCCAGCGACTCAAGGAGTCTCTGTTGGAGGAGGCGGAACGTTGCGAGACACCCGAGGCGACGAGATACGTCTGCTCGGTAGAGAACGTCCGCTTCTGCCTTTCCCCCTTGGCGGAGGATATTGACCCCGAGGATTGCTACCGATTCTGCCTCTCGGAGGCCGAGCAGGAGGAGACCCTCGTACATTTAGAAGACGTTGCTCACGGCATCCGTTTCACGGTCGGGG
Organism: uncultured Bacteroidales bacterium; assembly: GCA_902776605.1. GTDB lineage: Bacteria > Bacteroidota > Bacteroidia > Bacteroidales > UBA3663 > Liminaster. The sequence continues at coordinate 2,862 of CACYQQ010000143.1, forward strand.
TGGATACAGAGTTGTACCACTTCCTGCAACGCAACTTCCCGGAATTGACGTTCACGCATCCCCTCTATGAGTTGTTTACGGAATGGGCAGACAAGGAGGAGGTGAAGCAGAACTGCATGGTGGCCGAAGCGGACGAGAACTTCGTCAACCTACTGGTATTCAAGGAGGGACGGTTGCAGATAGCTAACCGATTCGAGTGCACCAGCACGGACGACATCCTCTATCACGTCATGAATTGCTGGACACAAAGTGCGTTGGACGTGATTGAGGACAAACTCTACCTCGATACCCCTCTCCCCGACATCACTAAAAACATTGGTCAATTCATCAAGCAATGCGTATCATAAGTGGCATTTATGGTGGCCGACGGTTTGAGGCACCCAAGAACCTACAGGCACGACCCACCACCGACATCGCCAAAGAGAGCCTCTTCAACATCCTGCAAAACCGGATGGATTTCGATGAGGTTCAGGCGCTTGACCTCTTCGGCGGCACAGGAGCCATCAGCTTCGAGTTGTTGAGCCGAGGAGCACAGAAGGTGACTTGCGTCGAACTGGGTCGCCAGCAACAGCAATTCATCCTAAAGGTGGCAGGCGAACTCCACATCGGCCACGAACTCAACCTGGTGCGCGGTGATGTCTTCAAGTTCCTGAAGTCGCAAGCCGTTGTGGCACCCGAAGGTGGCTGCTATGACCTTATCTTTGCCGACCCGCCCTACGCCTTACCCGAACTGAGCACCTTGCCCGACATCATCTTGCAAAGCAACCTGCTCAAACCCGAAGGACTTTTCATCCTGGAACATGGCAAGGACCACAACTTTGCCGACCGGACAGGGTTCAAGGAACTCCGCACCTATGGAGCTGTCCACTTCTCCCTGTTCACCAAAGAAATGTAAGAACGAGGTAACCCTCATATATATAATAAATCACATTATGAAAATCAATTTCCTTTTGTTGGGCATCTTTCTGACACTCGTGACCAGTTGCACCAAAGGAGCACAGGAAGCCTTGATGCCACCTTGCACCGGTGCCCCTTACGACATGTACATTGTCCTGCCTGAAGAATACAAACCCGTCTATGGCGAAGATGCGTTGGGCAACAAACGCAAAATCAACCAGACGCCACTCTACGACTCTCTGTATGCCGTCTTCCAGTACCCCATGGAATGCATGCCACACGGCGACTCTTATTTCTATGTGAGCACCATCAATCCCGAACACTTCCTGCGTGGCATCCGCTCGTTGGGTAATGTCGTGATTGTCAATATTGACCCAGACAACTCCACCGACCCCGTCGTCACCATGGAACGCGACAAATATGCGCGCGGCCAAGTGGTAGTAAAAATGTACGCGCGTGACCAGCAGAGCCTGGCCGACTACATCATGACCCTCCAGTCGGGACTCCGCAACCTCTTCGTCAAAGCCGAAATCAACCGTTCTGTCGAGAAACTCGAGAAGGACAATGCCCGCAACGAGGAGGACCGATTGATGAAATTGCAGAACGTGTCGATGCACATCCCTTACGCCATCAAGAAGAAAGGTGTTGGTGCAGCCGACTCTACATTCTTCTGGGTGACAGACGATTATGCCGACCGCTCCAGCCATCTGGTGGTATATAGCGTGCCTTACACCGACGCCAACATCTTCACGTTGGAAGGTGCCGTTGCTATCCGCGACTCGGTGATGAAGGCCAACATCCAGGGCAACACACCCGACCAGTTCGTCACCACCAACAAGCGCATCGTTCTCCCTGAGTACAAAGCACTTAACATCGGCGGCAAGTACGTAGGCGAACTCCGTGGCATGTGGCGTATGGAGAACGGACTCATGGCTGGACCTTTTGTCTGCCACCTCCGTCTGGACGAGATAAACAAGCGAGTCGTCTTTGCCGAGGGCTTCATCTATGCCCCTCACGAGGATGTGCAGCGTCGCTTCATCCGTAACCTGGAGGCATCCATCTATACCCTCCGTCTCCCATCGGACAACATGATGCCGGAGATTGAGATTACGTTAGACGAATAAAATTATAAGGTCGTTTCACTTGTAAGGTTGTGAGGTCGCTGCGCTGGTAAGGTTATAAGGTAATTTACCTCAAAACCTCACAACCTTAAAACCTAAGAACCTCACCCTCATAACCTCATAACCTCAAAACCTCATAACCTCAAAACCTCATAACCTCAAATATATGAGATTACTACACGTTGGTATCACCCACGGAGATATAAACGGCATCAGCCTCGAACTCATCACCAAGGCTTTGGGCAGTCCCGAACTGCTGGAACTATGCACCCCTGTCGTCTTCAGCAACGATGCCTGTTTCATGAAGACGGCCGAACTTGCCCATTTGGAGCAACCCGTCCCCTTGCAGACAATCCAGTCGGCCAAGGAGACCATCGACGGTCGTGTCAACTTGGTCAATGCCTGTGAGAATGAGCCTGTTATCGAATGGGGCGTGCAGACCGAAACTGCTCTCAAAGCAGAAGCCGACTCGCTGAATGCCGCCATCGATGCCTACAAGGCGGGCTTCATCGACATCCTGATTTGTGCTCCCGGTCAGTTGGATAACGACTTCAACAGTCACTCGCTGAGTGACTTCATCAAGCAAGCCACCCAATCGACCACGCCCGAGTTCGACTGGATTATCAACGAGAATATCCGCATCCTGAAACTCCACCCCATCGCCTTCACGACCGAATTGGGTGAAGGTTTCGCCATCGAGGCGTTCAAGGAGGAACTCAACAACATCAACCGACACTTGCGTCAAGATTTCGGGTTCATCCGTCCACGCATGGCGCTGATTTCCAGCAAACCGAACATGGATACGGTCATCCGCGAATTGGAAGAAGACGGCATCACCATCTTCGGTCCTTTCGAGGCCAATAGTTTCATCGAGGCAGGCAACTATAAGCACTACGATGCCGTCCTGTTCTTGGAAGAGGAAGAGGGCCGCAAGAAATTGATAGACGCCCTACAACGCGAGGAAACCATCGGCTATGTATCGGGCCTTCCGTTGGTGCTTGCCTACCCCCTGACGGGTATCTGCTACGACAAGGCAGGCAAAGGAATTGCCGACGAGACACCTCTGCGCAACGCCCTCTACACGGCTATCGACATCTACCGCAACCGCGTCGCCTATCAGTACGCCACACAGAATCCGTTGGAGAAACAATGGAATCCAAAGGGCCGCGACGACTTCAAGTTGGATCTCTCGAAGGAGGAGGAATAAAAGATATTGTAACATGCCAAGTTTTATCATAGAAGGTGGACATCGACTGAAAGGTGAGATAACTCCGCAAGGTGCCAAGAATGAGGCGCTGGAAGTTATCTGTGCCACTTTGCTCACACGCGAGACGGTCACCATCTCCAACATTCCCGAGATTTTGGACGTATTCAACCTGGTCGAACTCCTGCGCAACATGGGTGTTCAGGTCGGACATCCCGAAAAGGGAACCTTCTCGTTCTGTGCCGACCACTTGGACGACGAATACATGATGAGTGCCGAATACCAGAAGCAATCGGCTGCCCTCCGAGGTTCGGTCATGATGTTAGGTCCGCTGGTGAGTCGTTTCGGTCATGCCCAGCTGCCCCAACCCGGTGGTGACAAGATTGGCCGACGCCGATTGGACACACACTTCATCGGTTTGCAAAAGTTAGGCGCCAATTTCACGTGGCTCAAGGTGAGACAACTATCTATAACGCCGCTTGCGAACCCTACATCCAACAACTTTGCCGCATGTTGGTGCGTATGGGCGCCCAGATTGACGGCATCGGTTCTAACCTGTTGCATATCACGGGTGTGAAAGAACTGCACGGTGCCGAGCATCGTCTCCTGCCCGACATGATTGAGGTGGGCAGTTTCATCGGTATGGCTGCCATGACCGCCAGCGAAATCACCATCAAGGATGTCTCCATCCCCGACTTGGGAGTCATCCCAGACGCTTTCCGCCGACTGGGTATTCATGTTGAACAACGAGGCGACGACCTCTATGTCCCCTCGCAGGAACATTACACCATCGAGTCGTTCATCGACGGCTCTATTATGAACATCTCCGATGCTCCTTGGCCAGGATTGACACCCGACCTATTGAGTGTTCTGTTGGTCACCGCCACCCAGGCGAAGGGGGCCGTACTCATTCACCAGAAGATGTTCGAGAGCCGACTCTTCTTTGTCGATAAGCTCATCAACATGGGCGCTCAAATCATACTCTGCGACCCACACCGCGCCACGGTCATCGGTTTGGACAATCGCAACAAACTGAAACATGCCCGTCTGACCTCACCCGACATCCGCGCCGGTATCGCCTTGCTCATCGCCGCCATGAGCGCCGAGGGCACCAGCGTGATTGACAACATCGGCCAGATAGACCGTGGTTACGAAGACATCGACGGACGACTCAACGCCCTGGGCGCCAACATCAAACGTATCAATGATTAAGGAAGAACAACTCATAGAGATAGGCACCATCACCAAGGTGCATGGTTTGAAAGGCGAACTCGCCGTAGCCGTCAACGACTCCGTCTTTGACAACGTAAAAAGTTGCCCCTACTTCGTCTGCGAGATGGAGGGTATCTTCGTGCCGTTCTTCATCGAGAGCTACCGTTGGAAGAGTGGCACCACGCTCCTG
>CACYQQ010000144.1 GCA_902776605.1 uncultured Bacteroidales bacterium
TCAGGACAATACGGTGAGCTACTCCTCTATGCCGTGGGGTAAGTACGTCCTGCATGTACGCGCCACCACCATCAGCGGCAACGGCAATGTGCAGAACACCGAGAAGACGCTCGCCATCGAGATTGATGCTCCTTGGTACGCCTCGTGGTGGGCGCAGCTGATTTACGTCATCCTTATCTTTGCGGCAGCCGCCACCGCCTTCCACTTCATCCGCATCCGCGCTCACCAACGTCGCGTCATGCGCCGTACGGAACATAACCGTCAGATCAAGGAGGCCAAGTTACGCATGTTCACGCAGGTGAGTCACGAGATCAAGACCCCTCTCACGTTGATCATCTCCCCCTTGCGCCGACTGATGCAACGCAACAACGACAACGCCACGCAATCGGTCTATGAGATGATGTACCGCAACTCGTTGCGCATCCTGATGCTCATCACGCAACAGATGGATATCCGTAAGATCGACAACGGACAGATGCGATTGCACGTCAAGGAGGTGTCGCTGCGCAGTTTCTTGGACGACATCATGCAGTTCTTCAGCGACAATGCGTTGAGCCGCAAGATCGACTTCCGCTTGCTCATGCCTGATGACGAGAACGAGATCAAACTCTACTGCGACCCAGAGCAGTTGGACAAGGTCATCTTCAACCTCTTGGCCAACGCCTTCAAGTACGTCAAAGAGACGGGGCAGGTGCTCATCAAGGTCTATACTGACGAGGCACAACAGACCATCCGCATCGACATCTTCAACAGCGGTTCGCGCCTCAAGTCGTCGAACTCGGAGAATATCTTTGAGCGCTTCGGCAGCGAGGGTAGCGAGTCGTTGAGCCTCAACCTCGCCAACGACTTGACGGAGTTGCACCACGGTCGCCTCACCGCCCAAAGTGACGAGACGGGTGTCACCTTCAGTGTCACGCTCCCAATGGGTCATGCCCACTTTACAGAGAAGGAGTTGGAGTTGGTCAACCGCGCCGAACCGACCGAACAGGAGCAACTGGAACTGGAGGCCCGTGCCATCCGCGAAGATGGTTCGTCGGAGTCGCGCGACGGCAAGGAACTGATCGAGATGCTCAGCGAAGAACTGCAAGAGAAACAGCGACTGCGTGAACGTCGTGCCCGATTGAACTTCAACACGGACATGAAACCGCTCACGTCGGCAGACGAGAAACTGCTCAACCGTGTCTCGGAGTGCATCAGCAAGAACCTGGCCGATGCCGACTTCAACGTCGAAGACTTGGCTCAACAAGTAGGCATCAGCCGCATCCACTTGAACCGCAAACTCAAGGAACTGATCGACACCACACCATCGGCATTGATCAAGAATACGCGTCTCAAGCAGGGTGCTTACCTCCTCATTCAGAGCAACGTACCAATTGCAGAAGTGGCCTACACGGTGGGCTTCAACAGTCCTGCCTACTTCAGTGCCAACTTCACCGCCTACTTCAAGATGACGCCTCGCGAGTTCGTCAATGCCTACACCGAGGATGCCGACAACCCCGAGCTGAAGAAATTGCTGGAGTAAGGTTATGAGGTTGTAAGGTTATAAGGTTGTGAGGTCGTGAGGTTATAAGGTCGTGAGGTTATGAGGTCGTGAGGTTATGAGGTCGTGAGGTTATGAGGTCGTGAGGTTATGAGGTGCGCACCTTTGATGACCGATCTCGGTCATCAACATTTATCCTGCAAAATGAGCTATACGCCTTCATTTCCAACAAGAAACGCGGATGTATCTGTTTTTGGATACATCCGCGTTTCGTATATATTATTGGAGGGGGCAAGTCCCCCTCCAAGGGAAGGCACTTTTACTTCAACCAGACCTTGCGGGTCTTGCCCGACTTGTACTGGATGATGTTCAAGCCACGCTGCAAACCGTCGTGATTGACACCGTCTGCCGTAGTAATCTGTTGAACGTCATTCTGTTCCTCGCTATCGAGGATGTCCAAAGCCGAAGGTTCGATGACCTGGTTGACTCTACATTCCAGGAGCAGGAACTCGTCAAAGCCGCCGACAGCATCGAGGTTGGTGAACGAGATGACGTAATTACCCTCCTTTGAGACATAGAATACCACCTTGTGCTCAACAGCAGCCGAGAGGTTGGCAGAACCATTGCCATTGGCATTCGGAGTAGCCTCCAGATTCGGGGCATCGGCAAGGATTGAACCGTCTAAAGACTGCACCCGCATCCTGAACTTAGGAGTCTGCTTCCAAGCGGCCATAGCGAAGGTGACGAGGTACTTACCTGGCTGTAAAGCAAGGCGATAAGCACTCTGTCGGCCATATTCGCAACTCTTCTCACGCCAGTAGAGACCCTTGTTCTGATAGCCACCGAAGCCTGCCATGGTACGTGCACCTGAACTATAGTTATTGGGGTATTCGTGTACGTCGTCGTTCTCCTGGGTACAACGCCAACCTGCAGGAATCGTGCCCGACAGGACGTTGGAATAGTCCAGATCATAGACCACCGTCATGTCACGATAGATAGGAGACAACGTGACATTGTCGTCCGGCATGACAAACGAGTTGTCGTCCTTGATGGTGACATTGCCATGAATGATGTTCCAGCCAATCAACTCATAGCCCGCATCAGGCGTCACGTTCAGACGGACGGTATCACCCTCAGCAGCCTTATCCAGACTCGGTTCTATCACGCCGTGCTCCACAGGACGGATGTTGACCGAGAACTTCTCGTTCTCCATCTCGGCAGGCTTGTAGGTCACATTATCGATATACATGGCGATGCCCTGTGTATTGTTGATAATCAAGGTGTTTACTCCTGCCTTCAGGGTGGTGGTGTACTGAATGGTCTTCCATACGTTGTTACCCGTCTTGTCACACTTCAACACCTTCGAGGTGCCGTTGACGAGGAACGTGATGGTGCTCACCTTGGCGGTATTCATGTAACGCATCTGGATGGTGTAGTCACCCCCTTGCGCCAACGTCAGCTTGTGCTTGAGCGAACCAGACGTATTGCTACCCATGTCCATGAAACCGTTGCCGGCATGACCACGCACATTCGGGTACCAACCGTATGGGTCGGTCACACAACTGTTGATGTTCTTGAAGTCCATATCCTCGGCCTCGATGGTGACAGGACCATGATAGGCAGCAGGTTGTTTTGGCAATTCGAGGGCGACATTCGGCACGCTGTCGGTGGCACGTTCGACACCAGTACCGGCGCAGTTGATGCGTACATCGACGCCACCCAAGTGCTTGACAGTGAGCACATACTTACCCTTCTCGGCATCCCACGAAGCGTTGGCCGACATCAATGCTTGAGCGCGACGCGTCAAGGTGTAGGTCGGTTCGGAAGTGGCACCGATGACGGTGATGATATCTTCCCGTTGCGTCGTGGTATCGGCGCGGTAGTTGTTGAGATACAGGTCGATATGGTCGGCATACTCATGAACCACGCCGCTGGACAGCAGGTTATAGTTCAGATAGAGCGAGTCGCACGTATTGTAGAGCAACGGAATCTGGGCCGACGCCGTCTTCTTCTTGTTCAGATAGGTGAATGGGAAGTAGGTCACCAACTGGTTACGATAGCGGTTGACGTAAAGGTCACCCTTGCTTACCTCCGGATACTGCTTGTTGAAGTCGGCCACCTTGGCTGCCTGCGAACTCCAGCGGCTGGTATAAGCAGCTTTCGACACACGCACGGGAATATTCTTGGCCAACTGGTCGTAGAGCACATTGACGATAGGAATGGCAGGATAACGACCCGTCTTCTTGAAGTAGCAGAAGTTGTCCATCCACTGGCCGTTACCACGGTTGAACGGGTCGTCCTGCTTGTAGAGGCCGTCGTAGAGGTCACCCCAAGCGGCATACTTCGCCTCGTCGCTACCCTCGGTGATGCCATTGACCACGACGATCTTGGTCTTGGCCAACACCTCCTCGCGCGTAGGGATATAAAGAGTACCGTCAATGATCTTACCGAAGATGTCCAACCAACCGTTCTTGAAGCCTGGGAAGAGACCCCAGCGGCGACGGGTGTAACCCTCGACGTTCGTGTTGGAGAGGTTCTCGAAGTCCTCGGTCCAAATGAGTTCCGGACCATCCCACACGGCACCACCGTTGACGCAGGTCTGCTCGATGACCGTGCCGAAACCGGCAGCATTCGGATACTTCTTACCGTGCTTCTCGCCCAACAGGGCATCGAGGGCACCGTTCCAACCGCAGTTGTCGTAACGCACGCCATAGTTCTTGGCCAAACCGGTGACAAAAGGACCATAAGTAACACTCTCGTTGTTGTAGAAGCACGACGACGTGGTATATTTATAGAGCCAAAGAATGGCATCGGGATACTGCTTGCACGCCTCCAGAAGGTCGGCATTACGCTTCATCATACCCATTGGGTTCAATGCGTGCGACCAGATGTTGCCACAGAAACTGATGGTCAAGAAGCCGCCATACTTATGCGCCATAGGCACCAGTTTGGCAAAGAGGGCAATACGGTCCACCTGACTGCTGGAACTCTTGTCGCCCGCCTCGTCGAAGCCCCAGAACTGCTCGGCAAAGTTCCAGCCCAGGAAGTTAGGGAACTGCTTATAGAAGTACTCGAACGTCTCCAGGTCGTCGTCCTGCAAGTGCGTATGTCCGCCACTGGCAGGCTGACAGGTGAACCACATGCCGTTGTGTTGGCACACCGAACCCCACGAGCGGTAGGTCTTGACGGCGTTCTGCGGCATCTTATAGACGTTCTTCTCCTTATCGTACTGGCACGACAAGGAGAGGTTCAACACCACATAGGGGCGAATCTCGGCAGGAATGAGGTCAATGATTTTCTGCGGGTCGGCCTTGTTCCACACATCGACATGGACCAGCCACATCGGGTGTTGGCTATCGACGGGACGGCGTGTTTCGGCCACCTCGTCATCGGCCACCTGCATGGTTGCACCTTGCATCAAAGCGCAACCGCACAACAAGGTAAGGATCGAAGTAAAGAATTTCTTCATGTTCTATTGATTTTTTAGGTGTTAAGCAAGAAATTAAGCAAAAGATACCATAAAGAGAGGAAGGTCACGGTTCTGCTCCACCGGACAATTTTTGCTACTTCCCCCTACAAAAGCACAGCAAAGATACAACAATTAGGTAGAAACTGACCGCCAAAAATGTAACAATTACTATCAAATATGATAATCACGCACTTTTTTCGGTCAAAAATGTGGAATATTCAAAAATATCTCTTACCTTTGCCCCAAGAAACCTACTGCTACTTTTGCCCAAACTATCAGTTGCGCAGGTCAATTACGCACTGCAACGACGACTTAATTTCAGTAAGTGACAACCCAAATTAGTACCTCGTAATATATTCAATTAACCCATGAACCTCCGTCCATTTCTCTGTTTAACCAGCATCGTTGCCCTCTCGTTGGGCATACAGGCAAAACCTTTGCCCGAGGTCTATCATGGGCAGAGGGAGATTGTCGATGCTGCAAATGCACCTTCGGCCATCTTGATAATCCGCCCTGAAGACACAACGACCCGTTTTGCTATCCGTCCGGACGTTGACACCTCCAACGTCTATGTTTTCAACGAATATTTCCCTTCGGCCAACCGACGTTCCCGCCGACAGGACAACCGGTGGTACCTGCCCCAGAAGCAAAAGAGAGCCAAGCAGGCCCACCCTTGGGAACTGAGTCTCACGGCCTCCCTCTCGCGAGGCAGGTGCGACTCGCCCTTCGTCAACGCAGGCAAGAGTTCGACCGACAACCACGCCGGCCTCGAAGTGAACCTCTCCTACCGTTGGACCGACCTCTGGTCCACGGGACTGACCACGGGCTACATGCACTCCGTCGGTCCCTTCGCCACCCGTTACCTGCCTTGGATCATCACGACCCAACGCCGCTTTGCCGAAATCCACCACTTCACCCCCTACGTCGAAGGCTACATCGGACTGCTCTGCGGTATCTCGCAAGGGCGTGAGATACAGAACGATACCAACTACCCCAACACGTGGAAGATGGGCTTGCGCGCCGGTGCTTCCTACCCGCTCGGCAAAGGATTCTCCCTCCGAGGCGCCCTCCAGTTCTTCCTCATCACCGACAACAGCAACGCCTCCTACGGCCACACCAAGGAATGGGGCTTCGGCCCCTGTGGAAGTATCACTTACAACTTTCACTGACCGCTATGCCCGCTCGGACTAACGATAACGAAAACAAAAAAACCATAACGAAAACGATAACCATAACGAAAAAACGAAAACGAAAAAAAACAAAACAGGTTGAGTTCCATTGCTGGAATTCAACCTGTTTTGGTGAAGGCCCTTGGGAACGGCCCAAAGCGACCTAAAGACTATCGGGAGGGGTGACACCCCTTACTTGACAAAGACTTTCTTGCCGTGACGGAGGTAGAGACCACGGCTGAGGTCGTCGTCGTTGACGCGACGGCCCAGGAGGTCGTAAGTGCCTTGCTGACGGTCGTCGGACGGAGTCTGTACCGTCTCGAGCGAAGAACTGCTA
>CACYQQ010000145.1 GCA_902776605.1 uncultured Bacteroidales bacterium
CGTTTTGACCGCCAATGCTCCTGAGACGAAAGATAACGACTTCACCTGGAAGGATTATCAGGCTCGCAACAACAACGAGTTGGTGGCCATCTTCGGCAATTTCATCAACCGTGCCATGAAGTTGACCGAGAAATACTTCGAGGGTAAGGTGCCTGCTATGGGCCAACTCACCGACTATGACAACCAGATCCTGAACGAGTTCAAGAACGTCAAACAGAACGTCGAGGAGTTGTTGGAGAACTTCAAGTTCCGTGATGCTCAGAAAGAGGCAATGGAGTTGGCTCGCATCGGCAATAAGTACCTTGCAGAGACCGAACCTTGGAAGTTGGCCAAGACCGACATGGCTCGCGTATCGACCATCCTGAACCTCTCGCTTCAGATTTCAGCCAATCTGGCTATCGCCTTCGAGCCGTTCCTGCCATTCTCAGCCGCTAAGCTCCGCGATATGCTCGGCATGGAGAGTTTCGAGTGGGATAACCTGGGTCGCATCGACCTGCTCCAAGAGGGTCACAAGTTGGGCGAGAGCGTCCTGCTGTTCGAGAAGATTGAGGACGACGTTATTCAGGCTCAGTTGGACCGTCTGGCTCGCATCAAGGAGGAGAATGATAAGTTGGCGCAAGCAGAAGCCGAGAAGAACTGGCGTCCGGCTCCTATTGCCGAAGAGGTGGCTTTCGACCAGTTCGAGAAGCTGGACCTCCGCACCGCTACCGTCCTGGACGTCAAGCCGGTTAAGAAGTCGGACAAGTTGCTTGAATTTACGTTGGACGACGGAACGGGCGAACCTCGCACCATCCTCTCGGGCATCGCACAGAGCTATCCTGACCCATCAGTATTGAAGGGCAAGCAGGTAGTCTTCGTGGCCAACTTCGCTCCAAAAGTAATGCGTGGCATTGCCTCGTGCGGCATGATTCTGTCAGCCGTCAACTTCGACGGTTCCCTGCACGTAGCAACGCTCTCAGATCCAGTAAAGAATGGCTCAAAAGTCTGTTAACATAGAGTTGTTTCGAACTTTTTTCAAGATTGGAGGCTTCACCCTTGGGGGTGGAGCCGCCATGGTTCCTATGATGGAACGTGAAATAGTCGATAAACACCAATGGTTGACAAAAGAGGAGTTTCTGGACATCTATGCCGTTTCGCAAGTCACACCGGGCATCTTTGCCGTAGATATGGCAAGCCACATCGGATATAAATGCGGGGGCATCCGTTCGGGCATCTGGGCATCGTTGGGCGTCGTCTTGCCCAGCATCATCATCATATTGGCCATTGCCATCGTCTTTTCGCAATTCAAGGACAATAGGTGGGTGGAGGCCTTCTTCAAAGGGGTGCGCCCTGCCGTGGTGGCTCTGTTGGCCATACCTATCTTCAGCATGGCACGTTCGGCTCGCATCACTTGGACCAACTGCTGGATTCCCATTGCCTCTACCCTGCTGATATGGTTATGCGGCGTCTCTCCTGTCTGGATTATTCTCGCCGCTGTAGTCGGAGGTATCCTGATGTCGAATCGTTCTAAGAAAAATAAAGAATCATGATATTCTTCCGTCTGTTTTATATTTTCTCTTACATCGGACTTTTCAACTTCGGTGGAGGGTATGCCATGCTGTCGTTCATACAGCAGGAGGTAGTACAGAAGCAGCATTGGCTGACAGAAGCGGAGTTTACGGACATCGTGGCTATATCGCAAACAACGCCTGGTCCTATCGGCATCAACTGTGCCACCTACGTAGGATACACGGCGGTGATGAACGACCCCGACATACAGAGTTCGTTCCTATACGAGCAAGGATATGGTCATCTATTGGGCATCTTAGGGAGTTTACTCGCATCATTCAGCGTCCTGTGGCTACCCTTCATTGTCATGGTTGCGGTATCGAAACTGCTGATGAAGCACAAGGATTCGCCCGTACAGAAGAACATTTTCAAGGTACTCCGTCCTGCCATCATTGGCTTGCTGGCAAGTGCCGCCCTGGCGTTGATGAACACAGAGAACTTCGGGTCGCCCACGGATGACACCCTACAGTTCGTCTTCAGTGCCATCATCTTCGTGGCCGTCTTTGTCGGCATGTATCTGAAGAAGTTGAACATCATCTACACCACCTTAGCATGCGGTTGTCTGGGGATATTACTCTACGCATAAAGGGTGCTGAATAATTATCGAAAGAAAGAATTTGATTTTCATACACAAGATATGATTACTCCCACATTGGAAGAAACACAATCGGACCTGCGCTACCTGAAACTGCTTGCCGAAAAGTTTCCCAACATACAATCGGCCTCTACGGAAGTGATAAACCTGGAAGCCATCTTGAGCTTGCCCAAAGGTACAGAGCACTTCTTGTCCGACCTTCACGGCGAAGTGAACGCCTTTGAGCATGTATTGCGCAATGCCTCGGGCGTTATCCGACGCAAGGCCGACGAACAATTCGGCGATACACTCACCGACCAGGAGAAACGGGAACTCTGTGCCCTGATATACTATCCGGAGGAGCGTCTTGCCATCATCCATCAGGAGAACCGGAACCTCAAGGAATGGTATCCCACCATGCTCCGTCGGACCATTGAGATTGCCCGTGCCGTATCCTCAAAATATACCCGTTCCAAGGTGCGTAAGCAATTGCCCCAAGAATTTGCCTACATCATCGAGGAGTTGATGCACCAGGACACTATCGAGGATGACAAGGAGCAATACTACAACGCCATCATCCAAACCATCATCGATACGAACCGCTCCGACGAGTTCCTCATCGCTATCTGCAACCTCATCCATCGTCTCACCATCGATATTCTCCACATCGTCGGCGACATCTACGACCGAGGCCCTGGAGCCTGTCACATCATGGAGACGTTGAGCCACTTGCACGACTATGACATCCAATGGGGCAACCATGACATCGAATGGATGGGTGCGGCTGCGGGCAACCAGGCGTTGATTGCCTCCGTGTTGCGCATCTCCATCCGCTATGCCAACGTGGAAACCCTGGAGGAAGGCTATTCCATCAACCTTCTCCCCCTTGCCACGCTGGCCATCGACGTCTATGGCGATGACCCCTGCACTATTTGGCAGACGAAGGACTTTGAGAACAACCCTCGCTTGAAACGCTCGGCGCAACTCATGGCCAAGATGCACAAGTGTATCTCGATCATGGAATTCAAACTGGCGGGACAAATCATCAAACGTCACCCAGAATGGGGCATGGACGATCGCCTCTTCCTGCACCTCATCAACAAGGAGAAGGGTACCATCACCATCGATGGCAAGGAGTACGAACTGTTGGACAAGAACCTTCCATCGCTCGACCCTAACGACCCCTACAAACTCTGCCCTGGAGAAGAGCAACTTATGCAACAACTGGTGCACTCCTTCCGCAGTTCGGAGAAGTTGCAGAAGCACCTGAGAATGCTTTATCAGCATGGTTCACTCTTCCTGGTGCGCAACAATTGCCTATTGTACCATGCCGCCATCCCGCTCAACGACGATGGTTCGTTCATGGAATTGGAGGTGGACGGCAAGAAGGTGAAGGGCAAGGCCCTCATGGAGCGCGTCGATGGCGTCATTCGTCGAGCCTACTTTGGCACCCGAAATCTGAAACGCAAACAGAACGCCTTGGATTATATGCTCTACCTGTGGTGCGGCCCTGGTTCTCCGCTCTACAACAAGGATAAGATGACCACCTTCGAACGATACTTCATCGCCGACGAGTCGCTCTACAAAGAGAGCAAGGGCGCCTATTTCAAGTTGGGCAACAACCCCGAAATTTGTGCCAACATTCTGAAGGAATTCGGATTAGACCCCGAAAAGAGCCGCATCATCAACGGGCATGTGCCCGTACGTACGCTGAAGGGTGAATCGCCCGTGCGTGCAGGTGGTATGCGTCTGGTCATCGACGGAGGTTTCTCGAAGGCTTATCACGCCACCACGGGCATTGCCGGTTACACGCTCATCTACAATAGCCACGGCTTGGAACTGGTGCAACACAACCAATTCCAGAGCAAGGAGGAGGTAATCAGCTCGGGCACCGACATCCACTCGCGCATTCAGTTGGCGGAGTTCAAGAACCACCGTATGCTGGTACGCGACACAGATAGAGGACAAGAGTTGATTGAACAGGTGAACAACCTACAGAAGTTGCTCCTCGCCTATCACTCTGGTCTTATCAAAGAGAAGAGTTAACCGAGGAATCAAGCATTATTTCCTACAGATATGAGATTTCAAGACATCATCGGACAAGAATCGGCCGTTAACAAACTGAGGGCAGCCATCGACAACAACAAGTTGCCCCATGCCTTGCTTATCATCGGCCCAGAAGGTACCGGCGGACTTCCGTTGGCTCATGCTGCTGCACAATACATCATCTGCCAGAACAAGAAGGATGGTGAACCCTGTGGCACTTGTCCGGAATGCCTCCAAGCACAAAAACTGGGACATCCCGACTTGCATTGGGTATTCCCCATCATTAACCGTGGTGGAAGCGGCAAAGAGGCATCGGTGAGCAACGACTTCCTGGGGGAATGGCGCGAGGCTTACTGCAATGACCCTTATCTGACGTTGAGCCAATGGATCAAGACGGTAAGTAGCGACGAAAACAAGCAAGCACACATCTTCGTGAGCGAAGCCGCGGGCATCGTCCACACATTAAGCACCAAACCCTATGAGTCGGATTACCGTATCATGATTATCTGGTTACCAGAGAAGATGAACGAGGATGCTGCCAACAAACTCTTGAAAATCATCGAAGAGCCCTACGAAAAGACGTATTTCTTCTTGGTAAGCAACGACCCCGAACACATCATAGGCACCATTCAGAGCCGTGTGCAACGCCTGCAATTGGCCCCCTTCAACGGGGCGGGCAACTTTGTGCAACCAGGCATTCATATACCCGATGAGGAAGACCGACAATTCTTCTTCGAACAGTTCTGCACCATGATGCGTTTGGGTTATACCCGAAACCTGTTCAAGATCAAGGCATGGAGCGATGACATGGGCAGCCTCAAGCGCGAGAGAGCCAAGAGCTTTCTGCAATATGCCCAAGTCATGATTCGCGAGAACTACATCCTGAATTTCCAACAACCCAACCTAAACTACATGCAATCGGACGAAGAGGCTTTCAGCCAAAAATTCTCCCGCTTCGTCAACCTGCAGAACGTTGAGGGAATCATGAAGGAATTCGAAATCGCCGAGAATGACATCGTCCAGAATGTCTCTTGCAAAATGGTGTTCTTCGATTTAAGCCTAAAGCTAATAATGCTACTTAAACTTGGCAATCAACGATAATTGCGAAAATAATAAAATTATTTTTGCTTTGAAAATTGATTATTTGGATTTTTATTATTATTTTTGCACGCTTATATTCCCGAAATATAACTATGCGACAAATTAAAATTACCCAAAACATCACCCGACGCACAGAGGAGTCGATTGAGAGTTATCTCACAGCCATCTCGAAGGAGCACATGGTTACCCCAGATGAAGAAGTGGACCTTGCTCAGAGAATTCACAAAGGAGATCAGGTTGCTTTGGATAAACTCGTTCGTGCAAATCTGCGTTTCGTAGTATCTGTTGCAAAACTTTACCAGAACCAGGGTTTGAGCCTTTCCGACTTAATCTCGGAGGGCAACGTAGGTTTGGTCAAGGCAGCAGAGAAGTTCGATGAAACGAGAGGTTTTAAGTTTATCTCTTATGCGGTTTGGTGGATTCGTCAAAGCATCATGCAGGCTCTATCGGAGCAGGCGCGCATGGTTCGTCTTCCTGGTAACCAGAACAACCTGATTCGTCAGATTAGGGTTATCCAGAACCGTTACGAACAGGAAATGAACCGCCCTGCCACCATTGAAGAGATTGCAGACGAGCTGGATGTTGAACCAGCAAAGGTGCGTGAAACAATGGCTGCCAATAGCCGAGGTGTCAGCCTTGACTCCCCATTGCAGGACGACGAGGACGGCACTTTGTTGGATGTCACTCCCGATACCAAACTTGAATCGACCGATGCTACGTTGAACAACGAATCTCTTCATGTCGAACTCGACAACCTGTTGAAGAGCATGCTGAAGGAACGTGAGGCATTGATCATCAAAGAGACTTTCGGCATCGATTGTCCAGAGAAGAGTCAGGAAGAAGTCAGTCAGGAGTTAGGACTTACCCGTGAGCGTGTACGCCAGATTCGTGAGCGCGCGCTGTTGAAGATTAGAAAAAGTCCGAACGCAAAACTTCTCCTTGCCTATCTCTAATGGAAAGGCTTTGAAAACAACATGTTAGGATTGTACATTCACATTCCATTTTGTGCATCACGTTGCATATATTGCGATTTCTACTCTACCACGGGTAGAAATCGCTCTCTTTTTATAAACGCCCTATTGAAGGAGATTGAGAGAACCTCCTGCAATCCGGCCCTTGCCGATTTAGTTCGAAAACCCGTTCGTA
>CACYQQ010000146.1 GCA_902776605.1 uncultured Bacteroidales bacterium
CATACACACCGATGGCATAACCGGTCTTGCGGTCAGGATAGTTCTCCTCGGGGCCACGGCCGTACCACTTTACCTGCTGAAACTCGTCACTGAGGGTCATGGTCAGGCCAATGCGAGGCAACAAGGCTGGCATAGGTCCTTCGGGTTCAAGGATGTGATGGAGGGCGATCGTGCCGTCACCGTTAATGCGGTACTCATAGACCTCCGAGAAACCCGAATAACGCAGACCTGTGATGTAGGCATCGAGTGACGTGTTGACGGGAGCGCCGAACTGAGAGAAGCAACGCACGTTGACATACACTTGTCCGTCTGCCTCAAAGGCCTGGCAAGAGATAGGTATGCGAGTGATTGCATTCAAGTCGTTGCTGTAGAACTCATTGGCTATCTGAAAACCATTCCAAGCCTTGCGGTTGTTGTAGGTGATGTTCCATTGGTCCCACCCATCCACTTCAAGCGCCAACGGAGCACGCCAGACGTTTAACTGGAGCGGCATCTTGAGCAGTTCCTTTCCTGCTTGGCGGATACTGAAGAGTTGTCCGTCGGGAGTGAAGGTGTAGCAGAATCCCTCTCCGCTTACCGAGATGGTGTCATTCTTCCGGCTCAACGTAGCCTTTCCAATGGTCTTGTCCGATGGAACAGCCAACTGACGCCAAGGGAGTTCCAATTGGTCCCACGCTACGACGTGACCCTTCTGTGCCCAGATTTCATCCGACTTCAAACTGCTTGTTATCATCAATCGGTACTCGCAACCCGGTCGAAGGGCGGGACGACTGTAAGGCAGCGTGACCACCTTTTTGGACAACGGCTCGACATCTGGATGGAACACACCTTGCTGCAAGCAGACCCCATCCTCATAAAGTTCCCACTTCATATCATAGGTAGAGGTATTGACGAAATGATTTCGGTTCCATACCTCTACCGTTCCGTTGTCTGCACTCAGCAACGTGCATGAGATAGACTGG
Source organism: uncultured Bacteroidales bacterium (assembly GCA_902776605.1). GTDB lineage: Bacteria > Bacteroidota > Bacteroidia > Bacteroidales > UBA3663 > Liminaster. The sequence goes on from CACYQQ010000146.1 coordinate 963, forward strand.
GCCGATTTCTTCATCTGGTAGATTTCCGGCTGAACCGTTCTGTCGGGCCATATCGTGCCATAGGTACGGGCACCGATGCCGTAACTGAAATAGGTTCCCTCCTGCTGCTCCTTCTCGAAGTCCAGATTCAGCAACTGACCCGAAGCATCGGCTATGACGACATTGTCCAACAACGCATCACAGATATATACACGCGTGTCTTGCCCGTGGGTCTGCTCGTTGCGGCCAATGTTCACAGGGAAGGGAGCGTTGATGATATTACCCTGCGCCTCCATCTGAGCCACCTGCTTTTGGTCGATGCTTATCGTCATCTGCTTACCGTCGTAGCCCACTTCCACCTGGTGCCAATGGTTCTCCCAGTCGCTGGGCAGGGGGGCTGTCAGTTCGTACTTGTGGTTGGCGGGGGCATTTCTGCGGCCAAAAGGACGTGCGTTGGCATCGCCTTCTGCGGCAGGCGCCTTGTCGGTATTGATATAGAACACCAGTTGCTCCTTGCCCTTCTGCTGTACGCCGAACTGCCATTCGCCCTTGGTTACAAACGAACCGCAGGAACTGATGAGCTTGCGCGGGCAGACATCGAAACGGATGGACAAGTTGTTGCCGGTCAGCTCCAAGCAGTCATCTCGATACACTTCGACCCACTCGTCATGGCCGCTGAGGTCAATGACATGATTCTTGCGGTTACGGCTGTCGGTCACCAGTTTGGCATTTCCCATGATATGCGCCATGACATCATGTCCCGATTTATCCTCGAGTCGGCGTGCCGGTTGCGTCAGACCCGGTGACACAAAGTCCCAGACAGCGCCACCGATGCAGCGTTCGTGGGTATAGATGGCGCGCCACATCTCGTCGAACATACCACCTCCGTTACCAGCCACCGAGATATACTCATCCATAAACGATGGACGCACATCACCGTCGCCATGACGACCCACACGGAGGTCCAGGGCCAACGCCGTTGGATAACGTGGACCGATGATGTCCTCTGCCGGATGACTGTAAGCATTGCCGCCATACATCCACCAACGGGTGTGGTCGTATTTACGTCCTTCCTCTATCACCTCTCCGATGTTCGGACCCTCGCCACTCTCGTTGCCGGCACTCCAGAAAAGCACCGCTGGCTGATTGCGGTCACGCAACACCATACGGCGCACACGCTCTCGGTACATCGGTATAAAACGTTTGTCGTTCGACACCCATTCCGTGGCATGTGCCTCTACACCTGCCTCGTCGATGATATACAATCCGTAGCGGGCAGCATATTCCAGATAACGTGGCACGGGTGGATAGTGACTGGTACGCACACCATTGAAACCGAACTGCTTCAGGATAGTCATATCCTTTTTGATCAATTCGTCCGTCACCATGTGTCCATTGTCCGGATCTTGCATGTGCGAGCATTGTGCATTCACTTTCAGCGGTTTGCCGTTGAGGTAGAAGACGTTGTTACGCATTTCCGTCTCCTTGAATCCCACATCCTGACGGGCATCCTCGGAGGTCTTTCCCGACAATCGCGCACCCGTAGCAGCATCCACCAGGTACATCTTGAGGTCGTACAAATTCGGGGTCTCAGCCGTCCATTTCAACGGGTTTACCAGATGCTTGTTCATCGTCAACGTCAAGGAATGAATACCCGAGGCGAACGATGCTGCCTGACTCTCCAACCGCGCCACCTCCTTTCCGTCGGCACCTGTCAACACACCCTGCACTTTCAGGGGAGTCGAGACAGGCTGTTCATCATAGCTTCTCACGGTCACTTCGATGTTCAAATCCGCATCGCGGTAATCCTTATCTAAATCGGTGGTCACATACCAGTCAAACAGTCGTGTCTTGGGGGTGGCATAGAGATAGACATCATCGAAGATTCCGGCCAATCGCCAGTAGTCCTGCCCCTCCAGATAAAAGCCGTCACTGTATTTTACGACCTTCATCGCCAGTGTGTTACGGCCTTTCTTCAGGAACCGCGTGATATTGTACTCGGCAGGCTCCTGAGCACCCTCATTGTAGCCCACTTCCTGACCATTGACCCACAGGAACGAGGCCGATGCCACCTTTTCAAAACGGAGGAACACCTCCTCGCCAGCCCAGTCGGCAGGTACGGTGAAGGTGGTACGATAGGCACCAGTCGGATTATAGTCGTGCGGTGTCTTGGGTGGGTCGGCTCGGAATGGAGCAGCGACGTTACGGAACAACGGATCTCCGTAGCCCCTCATTTCCCAGTTGGAGGGCACGTCGATCGTTGCCCACTTTCCGTCGGAAAATTTCTCTTCGAAGAAGTTGCTTGGAATCTCCTGTGGTGTATCGGCATAATAGAATTTCCACTGTCCATTGAGCAGGACATGATGCCCCGGAATGTAGTAGGCGCGGGCATCTTCCTGTCCACTTTCAAATACGTCAAGGTTCTCAATAAAATGATACAGGTCATCAAATCCTCCTGTATTTTGTGTCTGTGCCTGGATGGTCACAATGGACGACATCATCAGCAGTGTAGCAAATAAGTTTTTCATCAGTTTGTATATATTATAAATGTCTCAAAAGTTTGTCTCAAAGCAATATCCGTTCGGCCTTAATCTGTTCGTTATGCCCCAGGAACAACGTCGCGAGTTGTTCGAAGGAGGCGACATCGCCCGTGGTGAAGAACTGGGTGGTACCTTCGGTCGCACTTTCTGTGGTTAGAGGGGTGCGCGACAGGCGACTCTCCATCTCGGGGTGACGGTGCAGATAGTCTTGGAGGGAATAGCTCACCGACTTTCCTTGCGGCATCAGGATCACTTCGGGATGGTCCAGATCGAGCAACACCTGCTGGATGACAGAGGTAATGAGGGGGTAGTGCGTGCAGCCCAAGATGATGGTATCTATCTCTGGGTCAGCCCGGAAGAGTTGCTCCAAGTCGGACTTCACTTCGTTGTAGAGCACCTCGTCGTGCAACCGACCACTCTCGATGAGCGGTACCCAACGGGGGCAGGCTTGCGAGGTGAGGGTGATGCCACCCACCTTGGCCAACTCCATGTCGTAACTGAGGCTGCTCACCGTGGCACGGGTCGCTACCAATCCGACATGACCGTTGTAAGTGAGGTTACCGACACGCTCCACCGTAGGCCGAATCACACCCAGAACACGGCGTGTAGGGTCGTCCAACCCCGGCAACACCTGTTGCTGGATGTTGCGTAATGCCTTGGCCGAAGCCGTGTTACAGGCCAGGATGACCAGAGGGCAACCCATCTCGAACAGACGGAGCACCGCCTGACGGGTGAAGCGGAAGACCTCGTCGAACGTGCGGTCGCCATAAGGCGCCCGGGCATTGTCACCCAAGAAAATATAGTCGTACTGAGGCAAGAGACGGTGAATCTCACGGAAGATGCTGAGGCCACCAAAGCCAGAGTCAAATACACCAATTGGAGTCATAGTTTAAGGAATAAGAATAAGTAGTTGTTCAAAATTATTTTTGACCACCTACTTAACACGCGAAACGGTTAGCGCAATGTGGCGCAAAGATAGGAAAAAAACGCGAAAGTTGGCAATGACACCTCAAATATTTATTTAAAAACTTTAAAATATAGACGTTTTGTGGCAAAAAGCCTTGAAAGACAACCATCCTAATAAAAAATTCATTATCTTTGCACGCAATGCGCGTTTGAATAATGGACGATTGTCAATGAACCAAAACGCATTCTTTCCAACCGGCAATTAACAACCAAAAAAAATTATAATACCAAATTAACAACTATGAAGCAATACAAGTTGCTGAATAACATCTTCGGATGGGTGGCATTCCTGATTGCAGCCTTCACCTACCTCAACACGGTGGAGCCTACTGCCAGTTTCTGGGATTGCCCTGAGTTTATCACCTGTGCAGCCAAGGGAGAAGTGGGTCACCCACCCGGAAACACCTTCTTCAACCTGACGGGACGTTTCTTTGTTAACTTCGCCGGCGGCGACATGGCACAGGCTGCCATCTGGGTGAACCGCATGAGCGCCATGTTCTCGGCTGCTACCATCCTCTTCCTCTTCTGGACCATCACCGCCCTCACCAAGAAGATTGTCTGCCGCAACAACAAGAACGTCGGCACCGACCGCGAAGAGATCTCCTGGGGGCAGATTATCAGCATCTTGGGCGCAGGCATGGTCGGCGCATTGGCCTATACCTGGAGCGACACCTTCTGGTTCTCGGCCGTCGAAGCCGAGGTCTATGCCTTCTCCAGCTTCATGACCGCCTTGGTGTTCTGGCTCATCCTCAAGTGGGAACAGAAAGCCAGTGGTGTGGAGGGCGACCGTTACATCATCCTCCTGGCCTACATCATCGGCCTCTCCATCGGCGTTCACCTCTTGAACCTGTTGACCCTGCCTGCCGTGGTACTTGTCTATTACTTCAAGAAGCAACCCAAGGCATCGCTCTTCGGTTCCCTCAGTGCCCTGCTCCTCTCCATCGCCATGGTCTTCTTCATCCTCTACGGCATGATTCCTGGCATGGTGAAGTTGGCCAGCGCCACCGAGTTGTTCATGGTCAATAGCTTAGGCTTCCACTACAACACAGGTACGGGTGTTTACTTCTTCTTCGTGCTGGCCTTCTTGGCCGTCGGCATCTACATGATGTACCGGAAGAGCACCTCGCCTACCACCCTCCTCGGTATGCTTTGGGCAGGCATCGTCTTGAGCGGTCTGCCATTTGCTGGCGAGGGTTGGCTCATCGGCATCCTCTTGTCGTTGGTCATCGGCGGACTGCTTTTCTTCTTCCGCGAACGCATCAACGCCCGACTGGCCTCCAACGTATTGCTCTGTCTGCTCACCATCCTGGTCGGTTACTCTACCTTCGCACAGATCATCATCCGTTCGTCGGCTCAGTTGCCTATGGACCAGAACTCGCCCGACGAGATCTTCTCGTTCACCAAGTACCTGAACCGTGAGCAGTATGGCGAGTCGCCTCTCTTCTTCGGTCAGACCTTTGCATCGAGCGTCATGCGCGACAAGAACGGTTCTGCCATCACCGAAGAGGGTGCTCCCCTCTACAGCAAGATTGTCAAGACCAGCGACGACCAGCCCGACCAGTATATCGTGACGGGTCATCGCGAGAAGTACAAGTACAACTACACCACCTTCTTCCCCCGTATGTACAGCAGTATGGGCAACCACATTGCCGGCTACAAGGACTGGTGCAACTGGGACGAGAAAGACCCAGGCCACACCGTCGTGGGCAAGGATGGCAGGATTTCCGGTTCAATGGTAGAGGACCTGGTCACCGGTACGCTGGTTTCCTGCGGTGTGGATGTCGTCAAATGCGGATTCGCATCTACCCCGACGACAGAACTTGCCGTCATACTTT
>CACYQQ010000147.1 GCA_902776605.1 uncultured Bacteroidales bacterium
CCATCAATTGAACTTAATTACTGAAGTTTCGCAAGTATTGCAACTTGCTCACTTTGGGGGAGTTAAAGGAGTTATCGCTTCGCTTAGATCCTCGCAGCGAATGGAACGATTGATAATCGTTCAGCGAGAAGACGAAGCTTTAGCTGAGAGGACAAACGGACGTTACTACGGAAGGCCAAAAGTGTGTTGATTAGCTTCAACAATCGTCCGTTAACTCCATAGCCGCAGGCTGTTAACTCCTGCTAACTACCCCAATTAACTACTTTATCGCACTTGCGAAACTTGAGTTAATTAGAACTCAATTCCACTCCCTTTCCTCTGTGAGAAATAAAAAGCTGCGAGCTGGAGCATTTTATTTTCTCTCCCTCCCTATAGGGTCCTCGCAGCGAAAAGAATGATTGATAATCATTCAGCGAGAAGACGAAGCTTTAGCCGAGGGGTGAAGTCGGGGAGAGTCCTTATTTATAGGAAAATCAACTGTACGATGATGTAGATTGGCAAGCAGATGATGAGAGAGAACTTGCCCATATAACCAAAGAAGGATGGCATCTTGATGCCCGACTGCTCGGCGATGGACTTGACCATGAAGTTCGGACCATTGCCGATGTAGGTCAATGCGCCAAAGAAGACAGCACCCATCGAGATGGCTTTGAGCAATACCTCACTGACGCCTGCCACCAAAGTCGTACCCTCAGCCACCGGCAGAGTCGATGCTGTAGCGTGGAAGACCATCGCGGTTGGGGCATTGTCGAGGAAGGCCGACAGGACACCGGTGCTATAGACAAACTGCCAAGGTTCGCTGACAGGCAATGGGTTCTGCTGCAAGAACATCAAGGCTGGTGTCATGGTGGCGAAGATGCCGACAAAGACGCAAGCCACCTCAAGAATTGGTGTCCACGAGAAGTTGTTCTCCTCACGGGTCTGCTTCTTGGTGGTCACCATACTTAATATAATAATGAGGATGAATGCCCACTCGCGCAACAGCTTCAAGTAGAAGGGGGCATCGTGGTCGGCCATGGCAGGGATATACTTGCCATTGATGAACATGGTCGAACAGATGACGCACAACAACCAGAAGATGTTGATGAGTCCGCCAAACGAGATGGCCGAGGTCTGTGTGTCATCGGCTTGGAGGTTCTCTTTGGGCTCTCGCTTATAGTAGTAGGTGTCCATGCAGAAGTAGGTACCCAACAACAGGACGCCCGTCACAAACCACTCAGGAGTGAGATTGAAGAACCAAGTGAAGTCGGCTCCCTTCTGGAACAAAAGGAACAACGGGGGGTCGCCCAGTGGAGTGAGCAAACCGCCGCAGTTGGCGACGATGGCAATGAAGAACAAGATGGTGTGCACCTTGTACTTACGCTCGGAGATGGTCTGTATCAACAGACGGATAAGTAACATCGCTGCACCCGTCGTACCCATAAAGGAGGCCAAGACCCAGCCAATGGCCAGGATACAGGTGTTGGTCAATGGTTTTGCCTTCAAGTCACCCTTGATGCGGATGCCGCCGGTAGTGACGAACAAGGCCATGAGCAACAAGATGAATGGCACGTAGTCATAGATCATCTGATGCTCCAACTCGTGACTCATGCCATTCAGGCAAAGCCACACTCCAGTAGGTACGCCCAAGATGAGCGACACATACAGCTTGTGCAGATTGTGCTCCCACCACTCCTCCACCTTGGTGAGTGGCAATATGGCAATGCACAAGAGCATCACCACGAAGGGAACCAGCATGTACGCGGGAATCATAGCTTAGTAGATTTAATTAGTTTATATTAAGAATTAACTTTATTTCATTTTGAATTAATGAGAATTGGAGAATTCGACAGCACGAGTGGTCGAAAACTCGTTCTCAAGAAAGACGATATTTTTTTATTCTCAAGAATTAGAGAATTAGAGAATTTTTCTATTACGCTCAACATAAGAATTTTCATTTACGCTCATTAGTCGATAGCCATATTGAATTAATGAGAATTAGAGAATTCGACAGCTCGGGTGGTCGAAAACTCGTTCTCAAGAAAGACGATATTTTTTTTATTCTCAAGAATTAGAGAATTAGAGAATTTTCTTATGTGCTCGATATAAGAATTTTCTTTAACGCTCCACAATTGACATTCCTATTGAATTGATGAGAATTAGAGAATTCGATTGTTCTGGTGGACAAAACTACTCAATCTCTAACTTTGAGGGTAATACAGGCAATTAACGAGTGCCACAGATTTGGGCAGTAGGTCGATGATGCCATTGATTGGGAATCCACTTGTACTGGAGACTGGCAGCCCCGAAGTTGAGGAGCAAGCCGAGTTGATGGTTACTGACGTGCAAGTAATTGATGAGCTGCGACTCACAAACACCATCCAGAGCTTGCATGGCTTTGATTTCTATGCCTATCTTACCGAAACACAAGAAATCGTAGTAGAAGTCATGGGGCAGCTCCACTCCGTGGTAGGTCAGGACGACATGATGTTCTCGGATGTACGGAATGCCTTGTTCCTTCAACAGGACTTCAAAAGCATCCTGATAGACCTTTTCCTTGAACCCACATCCTAATTCCCGATGCAGAGTCATCGCCAATCCTAACAACTGCTTGCTCTCTTCCTCATACAAGAGTGCCATTTTCGCACACCAATTATAGTTTATATTTTCAAGACTCCCTCAACAGCATTCTCAAATTCTCGCACCACTTCACAAGAATCAAATGCGGAGCACCAAAGAATATTCTCAATCACGAGCAAGGAACCCGTTCTCCCGAGCCATCGATTTTTCTAACTCTTGAAATTTATCTTCGTCCTCCCGAGCTATCGAATTCTCTAATTTTAGAGAGTTATTTTCGACCTCCAGTGCTATCGAATTCTCTAATTCTCATCCATTCAATATATATTTTATATTGAGCGCAAGAGAAAATTCTCTAATTCTCTAATTCTTGAGATTTAAAATTGAGCGAGTGCGGATTAATCCAACTTGAGCACGGCGAGGAACGCTGTCTGGGGCACCTCGACCTTGCCTATCTGCTTCATGCGTTTCTTGCCGCGCTTCTGCGCTTCCAGGAGTTTGCGCTTACGCGAGACATCACCACCGTAGCACTTGGCAGTCACGTCCTTACGCACCTGCTTGATCGTTTCACGGGCAATGATCTTGGCACCGATGGCGGCCTGCACTGCCACGTCAAACTGCTGTCGAGGGATAAGTTCCTTGAGCTTCTCGCACATGCGGCGGCCAAAGCGTTCCGCGTTATCGACGTGCGTCAACGTACTCAGCGCATCGACCGGTTCGCCATTCAGGAGGATATCCAACTTGATGAGGCGTGATGGACGGAAGTCGTGAATATAATAGTCGAACGAGGCATAGCCCTTCGAGATACTCTTCAGTTTGTCGTAGAAGTCGATGACAATCTCGCCCAACGGCAGGTCGAAGTAGATCTCGACGCGGTTGCCCGAGATATATTTCTGTTCAACCAGCACGCCGCGCTTGTCCAAGCAGAGTTTCATGATACCGCCGATGAAGTCCGTCTGCGTGATGATGGTAGCACGGATGAACGGTTCCTCGATGTGGTCGATGGTCATCAAGTCCGGCATGCCCGATGGGTTGTGAATCTCCGACTCCACACCGTGCTTGTCGTAAATCTTGTACGACACGTTCGGCACCGTGGTGATGACGTCCATGTTGAACTCGCGTCCCAGACGTTCCTGAACGATTTCCATGTGCAACAGACCGAGGAAGCCGCAACGGAAACCGAAGCCGAGCGCCAGCGAGGACTCCGGCACGAACGACAGCGACGCATCGTTCAATTGCAGTTTCTCCAACGAGGCACGCAGGTCCTCATAGTCCTCAGGGTCAATCGGATAGACACCCGCAAAGACCATCGGCTTGACCTCCTCGAAACCGGCGATGGCCTTGTCGCAAGGACGAGCCTGGTGCGTGATGGTGTCGCCCACCTTCACCTCCGTCGAAGTCTTGATGCCCGAGCAGATGTAACCCACGTCGCCGCACTTCACCTCGTTGCGCGGTTCCATGTCCATACGCAGGATACCCACCTCGTCGGCATCATATTCGCTGCCCGTGTTGACGAACTTCACCTTGTCGCCCTTCTTGAGGCTGCCGTTCACAATCTTATAGTAGCCGATGACACCCTTGTAGGAGTTGAACACCGAGTCGAAGATCAACGCCTGAAGCGGTGCCTCGGGGTCGCCCGTCGGTGCAGGAATACGTTCTACGATGGCCTCCAGGATATCCGGCACACCCAGACCCGTCTTGCCCGACGCACGGAGAATCTCCTCTCGTTTGCAGCCCAGCAGGTCGATGATCTCATCTTCGACCAACTCCGGCATGGCGCTGTCCAAGTCACATTTATTAATGACAGGGATAATCTCCAGGTTATGGTCGATGGCCATGTAGAGGTTCGAGATGGTCTGCGCCTGAATGCCTTGCGTACCATCCACAATGAGCAACGCGCCCTCGCAGGCAGCGATGGAGCGGCTCACCTCGTAACTGAAATCGACGTGGCCTGGAGTATCAATCAGGTTGAGCACATACTTACCTGGCTCAGCCTCACCCAGTTGCGGCGCGTCGCCGTGATGACCTGTATAGTTGTAATCCATCTGGATGGCGTGGCTCTTGATGGTGATGCCACGTTCGCGCTCCAGATCCATATTGTCCAGTATCTGCGCTTGCATGTCACGCTCCGCCACCGTCTTGGTACACTCCAAGAGGCGGTCTGCCAAAGTTGATTTACCGTGGTCGATGTGCGCGATGATGCAAAAATTGCGGATATTCTTCATTTGCTATTGATTAACTTTCAGCTTAATAACTAAAAACTAGTAACTTATAACTCCAGTTTAACTGGCAATAACTATTAACTAATAACTATTACCTAACAACTTGCTGAACTCTCAGCATGTTGTTTTTCCCACTCCAACACAGGAACACCCTCTGGATGTTCGTGGTCGAAGAATCGGTCGTTCTCCAGGTCGTGATGGCGGTTCAACCGACGCAGGCGGTCGATGTACTTCTGTCGGGTGCGCTTGAAGCGGTCGTGCGTCCAGAGCCAGTAACTGGGTTGTTCGCGGATGTTCTGTTCCATGCGCCGGCAGTAATCCTCCGTCACCCAGTTCTCGGGGGTGTGAGCCACATCGTCGGTCATCAACTGAAACTCAGCCACATACCTACCTCGGCGCTTGCGGCGCACGTGGATGAAGTAACAGTCCATGTTCATCTTTCGGGCAATGCGCTCGGCACCATTCAGCACTGCCGTATCGTGACCGAAGAAAGGCAACCAGTAGTTGATGCTGTCCCACTTCGGCGCCTGGTCGGCGATGAATCCCACCAGCACCGGCACCCCTTGTTTCTGGTACATCATGATATGGCGGATGGACTGTTTCATCGGGATGTTGGTCGAACCCGTCCGTTCACGGATGTAACCCATCAGGCGGTCCATGCTCTTGTTCTTCAACGGGTGGTAGAGTTGCAGGCACTTACCCTTCGCGGGGTCGATCCACAGGGGCAACGACGAGATCCACTCCCAGTTGCAGTAATGACCTAAGAAACAGGCACATGAACGGCCCTTCTTCAACGACTCCTCCACACGCTCCACTCCTCGGAACTCCATGCGGTACTTCAGTTCGCGGTGCGAGATGGAGAAAAACTTGATGCTCTCTACAATATAGTCGCAGAAGAAGAGGTAGAACCGCCTTTCAATCAGGCGGCGCTTGTGCTCGCTCAATTCCGGGAAACACTCGGCAATATTCTTCCGCACCAACTTCCGGCGATACCGCACCACATACCGCATAATCAGATACAGCAAGTCGGCTCCCAGATAGTGCAGCGGCATCGGCATGGCCGATATCAACCACCAGAGGGCAAAGACGATGTGATAAAGTATCTTATGAAAGAATTGCTTCATGCGGCAAGTAACAGATGAAAATAACGCTGCAAATATACTGTTTTTTGCTCAAAAATCAAAGTATTTGGTTGGAAAAGCGCTGAATGAGACCCCAAATCGCTCAAACTGCAAAAAAATTGGCACTCAGGGTCGATATCTCGGATTTTTTTGTTATCTTTGTGCTGCAAAAAACGTTGAGCGCTGACGCCTCTCCCACTTCGTGGAGGGACCTCGCCCGACCAAACATCTTCTTTATGAATTTGAAATATCCCGTACCGCAATCCTTTTGGGAGGAGGTCACGATGTGCGACTATACCGTGTCAGCCGAGATGAAACGAGTCTGGGCCGTCGAGTTGGACTTGCTCCAGGAACTGCTCCGTGTGTGCCGGAAA
>CACYQQ010000148.1 GCA_902776605.1 uncultured Bacteroidales bacterium
ACTTGATAGTACCAATGTCGGTCAAAGCGGTGGAAAGGGTCAGTCCTGGCACCATCGGCATACGATAGGTAGCACCCAAATCGAACGCCATACCGAAACCATTGACGCCTGCCTTGAAGTCGTCGTAACCATCCATCTCCTGACTGCCCTCCTTGGTAGTCATTTTGCCACCGCCAGCGATGTTGAGGTTGCCATGCATGTTGATGAGCCACATGTCATCGCCGAAGTAAGCTTTGGTGCCATCGAAGTCGGCATCGGCGTAGGCCAATCCGAGTAACACCTTGACTTTCAGACCGACACGGAGGTCTTCGGTAATCTGACGAGAATGGCCTAACGAAATATCCTCCCAAGCCATAGCGGTGGCACGGGTTTTGCTGAGATCATAGATACGGTTGCTGGACATCTCCTTCATGAAACGGAAGAGGTCTCGGTCCAACCCGACATGGGTGCGGGTGTGCAGTCCCGACTCGATGGTGTTGTAACCGCCAAAGGCATTGAAGCCCACCGAGATAACCGAGAAGTCCAGGTTGAGGTTCATCTTGTTCATCTCCTCCAGATCGTCGAGGAAGCCCTTCTTGATGCCCGGATGCATGAACGTGGTGAGACCATCGCCATCGGGACGCTCGAAGATGAAGTTCTTCACACCGAAGTTGGCACCGAAATCGACACTCATGTTGCCAAGAACAGGCATACAGAAGTAGGCCGAGGTGTTGGCCAACGCCGGATTCATCTGGTGGCGATAGAGGTAACTATCTGAAAAGTAGCCCGTTCGCAACGCCTGAGCATCGACGGTCAAGGCGGCGCTACTCAACAGGGCTAAGAGAGTGAGTTTTTTAATGTTCGTTTTCATCGTCATAAAGTCTGTTGAGGTTGGGTATTACTTTTCATTACAATCAATGGTGAGGTCGCGAAGAGTCATCTTCATATCCTCGAACTTAACATACTGATGTCCATTCAGGTCACAGCCCTCGCCATGAACGCGGACGCGGACAATGAGATCCTTGACTGCCGAGACGTCGGGAATGCTGACGTTAGTTGCTACACGGCTGGTCACCGGATTGGCCAACGAACCGGCTGCAATGGTGGTCGGGGTACTCTTGACCAAAGAGGGGTCCTCGTTGCCATTCTTGTCGCGACCGACAATGGTCAAAGCAAGGTTCAGCGGAATGGTGTTGATGACCGAGAACGACATCGTAACATCCTGGATGGTCGAGACATAGTCGCTCATATCGTCGTCGAAGACATCCTCTATCTCTTCGTCGTAAGTCAGGTCAATGGCGTTGAAGAGGAAAGGAATACGCACTTCGTAATCGCCCGTAATGTCCTCACGCTTACCCACTTCGAGCAAATAGTGTCCGACGGTATCGACATTCGCCTCCAACTTGACGTCGAAGCTGTTCGGGAAAGGTTGGATGAGCTTGCTAAGCGTCGGACAAGCATAGCGGTCGTGCGCCGGATCATCGTCCAAAGCGCTGAACCAGAGGTCCAGGATATTGTTCTCGGTAGGGCGGATGATGACATCCTTGAATTCCGCACTGCGGCCATTGTCGGCTTCCACAAACATCTGGGCAATCAACTTGGCCTTACAAGGATTGTCCATGTGAATATGGAACGTAGGATTGGCAACATCCAGAACGACATCGTCGTCCTTGAGGAAATCCAGGTTGTCGCTAATCTCGAAGTAAACGGTGCTCTGGGCGGGTGCAATATATGGGTCGAAACGACCATCGACAGAAGCCAAATGGCATGACAGGACATCCAGCGAGGTATTGACCTGAACCGGATTCTTGAATACGGCGGTGCGGTGACCCTCGGCATTCTTAGGACCCACTTTCAAGTCGGAAGCCGAGACGGCAATGGAACTGATTTCGGTCGTAGCAATCAGGATAAGGGTGTCGGTGCGGTCAATTCGACCATTGATGACAGGCTGAGGTGCATCCTCGGGCATGTGCAAGCCGTTGACAATGAACTCGTGCGAAGTCCAACTGACGCTGGTGGCACCTGCCGGCTTGGTCAATGTGATGGTGCCATTCTCGCCCAAATCCTTGATGGAGTCCGTCGGGTAAGGTACTTTGGTAACGCCATGAGCCAAGTTCACATAGGATGGCAACACAACACAGACATCGTGCAAGGTAATGGTATATTCCTCACTGGCACAAGGCAGATTGTTGAGCGTCAACGAGAGAGTGGCTTTGGAATCCTCTTTGAAGGTGGCCGAGTAGAGATCCTTCAGGGCGCGGTCAACGTTTCGGGCAGAGATGACAAACTCGGTCTTCTCGACACCCGTACCGGCCCAGATGTTGTCGCTGATGACTTTTCGACCCAGGACAGACAAGTCGTCCAATGGATCGCCCTCATTGCGACTGTCCAGAATAGGCTGCAACGGACCCCAGTTGTAGTCCAAGAAGAGTGAAAACTCGCGGGATTCAATCTCAGGGTCCATATCGAGCTTGATGTCGCGAATGGTGAAATCGGTGCTACCCATGTCACCCGAAATGCCCACATAATACTGACCATCTTCGTCGATGTGGATACTCTCGGAATCCAACGAATCGATCATCTCGGTGAGGAAAATCTTGTCGGTAGAACCCAAAGGCAGTGTAAACCCATCGTCCGAAAGCCCAATCGTCAGATCGATGCCGTCCGACTTGGTCAGATCGTCATAAGCTCCGTCCTTGCTGCACGCGCTTGCCAAGACAAGTGCTGCGCCCAAGAGGACGTACGCTCCATGTTCTTTAAACTTTTTCATGTTATTTAAATTAGAAATAATATATTTAGTCCTTAGTTATTTATGTTGGTATTTAGTCCTTAGTTATTTGTCTTTTACTTGGTACTTAGCCCTTTGTAATTTGTACTTAGTCCCTTTGTAACTTACCCGCATGGAAGACCGGCAAGAGTGTTGCCAATAGCCCAATGAGCAACACCGCTATAGCGGCACCTGCCACATCGCTCCAAAGGAGTCGGACAGGATAACTGTCCACCACGAAGGTCGAACTGCCATCGCCCAACGAAATCAAGTGATAATGCTCCTGCAACCAGCTGAGCGCGGCACCCAAAAGCAATCCGACACAGGCTCCGACACACGATATGAGCCAACCCTCCCACATAAAGATGCGGCGCACCATGCTGACGTCGGCTCCCAACCATTGCAAGGTGAAAATCTCTTTCTCTTTGTCAATAATCAACATGGAGAGTGCCCCAATGATATTGAACGAAGCAATGAGCAAGATAAAGAGTATCAGGAGGAAAGTGACCCACTTCTCTATCTGCACGATGCGGTAACTATCGGCCTGCTGTTCCCGTTGGTCCAACACTTGCAGCCCAAGTGGTTGAAGCCGTTGCAATAACTTGGCCTTGACGGCTGCTACGTCGAATTCTGGCATGACGCGCACCTCATAAGCGGAACAGAGTGTCGAGTCTTGCAACAATTCGCGTGCCGCTTGGAGACTCACGATACAGAGGACATCGTCATAGTCGCTCTGTTGGACGGCAAACTGCGCCGCGCAGAAGAAAGAATGTTGCTCGAAAGCCTCTTCGGGGTTCAGTAGATTGACCTTTCCCTGCCGACGGGGGCAATAGAAAGAGAGGGGGCGGATAAATCCGGGCCGACTGCCCACCAATTGGGAGAGTCCGACTCCCAGCAACGTGTAATCGACCACCTCGTCCGACAACTTATATTCGCCGCGCCACAGGATGCTGTCGATATGCGTAACCCGCTGATAAAGAGAATCAACACCCTTCATCTGGGCAGGAATCTGTCGGTCGCCATTGACGATGAGGACCACCTCCTGCAAGGTGCGGCTGACCGCTTCCACTCCGGGTTGCTGGGTCATCCACTGATACAAATCCGCATCGTCCCGAAAAGTCTTACCCTCCGCGGGAACGACCTTGAGCGGCGGGTCCAACTGCGAAGTGAGTTGCCCCACCAAGTCCTCGAACCCATTATAGACCGAGAGCACACACACCAAGGCGGCGGTGATGATTGCCACGCCACAAGCAGCCACTATCGTGATGGCGTTGATGGCGCTATGACTTTTCGGAGCCAATAAATAACGGGCGGCAATCTTCAGTTCTAACATGGGGAAACGGCAATTATTCTCTTCGTTGGTAATTTCACCTACTCCAACTTCTCGAATTAAAAGCACAAAAGGAATACCCTATTCCTGAGGGTATCCCTTATTTCTTCAAGAGTTCGTCAATACGTTCCAGATAATCGAGCGAGTCGTCAATATCGAAACGCAACTCTGGAATGATGCGAAGTTGATAACGTACCTTGTTACCCAAGGCACCACGGATGCCACCAACCTGTTTGTTCAGGTTATTGACAATCTCCGTACCCTTGTCCGAAGGGAAGACACTGACAAACACTTTGGCAAAACTCAAGTCGGGTGCCGTACGCACGGCACTGACGCTGACCATAAGGCCGTGCGTCTTGGCAGTCTCTTGTCTCAATATCTCGGCCAACTCTTTTTCAAGCAGTCGGTTCACTTTGTCCAATCTTGTTGATTCCATAAAAAATATATTTACTATAGTGACTATAGAAACTATAAAAACTATAGGAACTATAAAAACATTACTCTTTACACTTTACTCTCTACTCTTTCAACGACCCTTATCATCGTCAGTCCGTCGCGCATCGGCAAGATCACCTTCTCCACACGTTGGTCCTGAGCGATAAAGTCGTTAAAGCGTTGAAGGCCTCGCGTCTGGAGGTCACTCTCCTTGGGATGTTCCTCCAACACTTTGCCATCCCATAACGTGTTGTCGGCAAGGATGAGTCCGCCCGGTCGCATATAGGGAAGCACCTTCTCGTAGTACTCCAAGTAACAGCGCTTGTCGGCATCGATGAAACAGACGTCCCAGGGTTGACCGACCTCCTCACTCACCCGAGGAATGAGGTCCAGGGCATCACCCAGGTGGAGGTGCACCTTCTCTCCGACGGTTCCAGCCGCAGCCAGATTCTCCCGGATGAAGTCCTCCAACTCGTCGAACACCTCGATGGTGTGAAGCGCCTCTCGACCCGTCTTGGGGTCGGGGGTCAACGCCTCCGCCATGCTCAAAGCGCTGTAACCACTGAACGTACCCAGTTCCAGGATGCAATGCGCCCGCGCTAACTCACAGAGCATCTTGAGCATACGTCCTTGCAAGTGACCGCTGCACATACGGGTGTAAGTGAGGCGCACATGCGTCAGACGTTGCACCCGATGCAGCACCTCGGGTTCGGGGTCGATGTGCCGGAGCACATATTCGTCCAATGCGTCAGCAGTTTCCTCGTAGTTCAAGGGACGTTGTCAAATTAAATAATAAATATTAAATATTATCGGAGTTTTCGGAAAATTCTGAGTAATCTGACTATTCCGAATAATCAGAGTAATCGGAGTAATCCGAAAAGCGCAAGCAGCTATAACATACTACTTTACTCTCTACTCTTTACCCATTACACTTACCTCCCATCTCCTCCCCTCGGGGTCCTCGCAGCAATTAGGAGGGTTGATAACCCTCCGCGAGAAGACGAGGCTTTAGCCGAGGGGCAATTTGGGAGGGGGTCCTTCACGCCTCGCGCAAGATCTTGGCGGCCTTGTTGATTTCCAGCGAAGAGATACCGTTGCTGGTTGCACCCCAAAGGTAGGCCATCAAGTCCTCCTCGTTCACCTTGCCACTCTGGACGAGCTGAGACAAGCCCATGTAGAGGAAGTGGTTGTCCGATGCCTTGACCAGCGAAGGCTGAACGCCGAAACTCAGACCCAACAGACGCACGGCGTGCATGTCGTGGCAGAGGGCGAAGATTGGGCCCTTAGGACGATAGCTTGACAACATACGCGAAGCGTAACCGCTGTAGTTCTCGGTGATAAATGCCTTCACGCCAAGGCTCTCCTGTGCGATGGCAGCATGCTTACAAAGGTAGCTTGCCGTATTGGGCGACACCTTGCCGAAGTAGCTTGGCATCTTGTATTCCTGCGAGTCGAGTTCTGCCTCGGCCTCCATGCAGACATTGGCCATGGTCTGAACCGCTTCACAAGGATAAGCACCGTAAGCTGTTTCGCCCGAGAGCATCACGGCATCGGTCAAGGCGAATACGGCATTGGCGATATCCGAAATCTCGGCACGCGTAGGACGTGGGTTCTTGATCATCGTGTGCAACATCTGGGTAGCCACGATGACAGGCTTATTGCGCAACGTACACTTGCGGATGAGCATACGCTGGATGCCAGGAATCTTCTCCTGAGGCACCTCGATGCTGTTATCTACACCCTCCTGATTCTCAATCTTGGCGATGATCTTGATGTTCGAGTGGTGGGCATCAAGGATCTCCTGAATGTCAAGGATGTCCTGCTTGGAACGGACAAACGAGTGGGCGATGAAGTCGATATCCTCGCGGATGGCCAACTCGATGTTGTGGCGGTCCTTCTCGGTGAGCGAAGGCAACTTGATGCTGACGCCCGGCACGTTGACCGACTTACGCTGACCCATCTCGCCATGGTTCTGCGCCTCGGCGATGAGGGCGTTACCCTTCTTCTCGATGACCTTGAAGGCAATCTCGCCGTCGTCAATCAGCACGCTGGCACCAACCGGCACGTCCTTGACGAAGTTGGCATAGTTCATCGAGATCTCCTCGTGGGTCGATACACCTTCCGGATTACCCACCATGCGCACCTTGTCGCCTGGTTCGAAGATGATGAACTTCTCTGTATAGTCCTCGGGGAAGACGGTAGTACGGATCTCCGGTCCCTTGGTGTCGATCAGGATAGGTATCATGTCGCTCACCTGGCGGACGTTGGCAATCAACTGATGCAAACCCTCGTCGGTGGCATGAGCAGTATTCATTCTTACTACGTTCATTCCGCGATCATACAGATTCTGCAGGAAAGGAACGTCACAACGTATATCACTGATGGTGCATACGATTTTAGTCTTCTTCATAATCTTACTTTACCTTAAATAACTTCAAAGGAGGTTCCGCAACGGGCAATGTCCCACCTGGGGAACGACCTTCATCCGAAGTGTCTTATTCTCTATTTATTTCAATTCGGGGAAACCACAGCAGTTTCCTGTTTACTCTTCTTCTATCATCTCTTTAAGTCCCTCTATGGCCAGACGGTAACCATTCAGACCAAAGCCGACGATGATGCCGGCAGCGGCTGGAGAGATGAAAGAGTGATGGCGGAACTCCTCGCGCTGGTGCACATTACTGATGTGAACCTCGATGACTGGGATGGAAATCGCCTTGATGGCATCATGGATGGCCACACTGGTGTGCGTGTAGGCACCGGCATTGAGCACGATGCCGTCCACCATGCCGCCGTCGGGATGACATTCGCCCTCGCTCAGGTTGGCATCCTTGCCGAAACCGGCTTGATGCAGTCGGTCCACAATAGCGCCCTCCACATTGCTCTGGAAGTATTCGAGGTGGATGTCACTCTGCTCCTCCTGAAGCTGAGCAAAGTAATCCTCGAAGGTGTCCGAACCGTAGATGCCCGGTTCACGACGACCCAAAAGGTTCAGGTTGGGACCGTTGATGATAAGAATTTTCATAATAAATTTGGACGATAACTCTTTTTTCTGTAATTTTGCAGCAAATAACACTATCTTTTGCCGCCAATCACAACACGCTGTGGTGCAAAGATAGCAAAAAAAATCGAAATGAATGAAAATAATTTAACAAATTATCAATCTTTCCTGAAATTTGAGCGAAACTTGACGGATAATTCAGTTGAAGCCTACATTTCGGACATCAAAAAGCTGCAAATCTATGCCGAGTCGAAGGGCTTCGAACTGGAGACTTTGGCACAACAGGACATAGAGGATTTCCTTTGTGGCCTACGCGATGTAGGCATCTCCCCCACTTCGCAGAAACGTATCCTGGTCGGCGTGCGTTCGTTCTACAAGTTTCTTCGGTTGGAGGGCATCCTGGAGGTGGATCCTACCGAACTGATTGACGCACCCAAGTTGGGCGAACACCTTCCCACCGTCCTGTCGCTCCAGGAGGTGGATGCCATGATTGCTGCCACCGACCCCTCCACCTGCGACGGGCAACGCAACCGCGCCATCCTCGAAACCCTCTACAGTTGCGGTCTGCGTGTCTCCGAACTGACCGACCTCCGCATCTCGAATATCTTTGAAAATGAGCGTTATATCCTGGTCTTCGGCAAAGGCCGGAAGCAACGCATCGTCCCCATTTCCGACTCCGCCCTACGCGAGATACACAACTACTTCCAGTTCCGCTACGAACTGGACGTCAAACCTGGCTTTCAGGACTATGTCTTTTTGAACCGCTTCGGCCGAGCCTTGAGTCGCATGATGGTCTTCAACATCGTCAAGCGTTATGCCCAGGAAGCCGGCATCCAGAAAGAGATCAGTCCACACACCATGAGGCACACTTTTGCCACCCACTTATTGGAAGGAGGAGCCAATTTAAGAGCCATCCAGATGATGCTCGGTCACGAGCAGATTTCAACGACCGAAATATACACGAAAGTGGATAGGCAAATGCTTAAAGAAGAGATTTTAACCTATCATCCGCGCAACAAACACCCGATTTAAGTAAAAAAATGCAAAAATAGCGCAAAGAAATTGTAATAATTGATGTTAAAATTTGCAATTTACTAAAAAAAGATATATCTTTGCGGCGTTTATATGTATGTATAAACAATAATACACAACCCTCTGAGACAAAATAATTACTCAAATATCAAACTTAATTTTTTTACCAAAAATGAAGAAGATTTATTCATTAGCTCTTGCAGCAGTGGCCCTTCTTGCTACCACTTCCTGCAACAACCTCAAGCCACTCACAAGTGAGAACTTCACTTGCGACCCAAGTCCATTGGTTGAGGTAGGCGGTTCAGTGGATGCTACCATCACCGTAACTTACCCAGAGAAATACTTCAAGAAGAAGGCAACCCTCGACATCACCCCAGTATTGGTCTATGCCAACGGCGAGGCCAAGTCGGAGACCATCACCTACCAGGGCGAGAAGGTCAAGGGCAATGACGAGACCGTCAACTACAAGTACGGCGGCACTCTCACCTTCAAGGCTCACTTCGACTACGTGCCTGACATGGCCAAGTCGGAACTCTATATCGAGTATGTCGGCCACGCTGGCAAGAAGGAATTCACCTTCGACCGCATCAAGATCGCTGACGGCGTCGTAGCAACCGAGACCATGGCAACCGCTGCCGAGGCTACTCCAGCTTACTCTGCCGACCAGTTCGTCAAGGATACTTTCGACAAGTACAACGCTTCTCTCATCTATCAGTACCAGAGCACTAACCTGCGTGGCACCGAGACCAAGAAGGCCGAGATGAAGGAGGTCGAGAACCAGATCAAGAACACCCAGAAGGAGGACCGTCGCGAGTTCGAAGGCATCGAAATGGTTTCTACCGCTTCTCCTGAAGGTGCCGTTACCCTCAACGAGAAACTCGCTGCCGGTCGTGAGAAGGCCTCTTCTAACTACTTGCAGAACTTCCTCAAGAAGGCTAAGCTCGACGGCAAGATCACTCCTGAGCAGATTGCCGAGGATTGGGAAGGCTTCCGTACCCTCGTTCAGAACAGCGACATCCAGGACAAGCAGCTCGTGCTCAACGTCCTCAGCCGCATCACCAACCCTGACCAGCGTGAGGCTGAAATCAAGAACCTCTCGGCTGCCTACAAGGAGTTGGCCGACGAGATTCTGCCACAGCTCCGTTACTCTAAGGTAACTGCTACTATCCGCAACATCGGTCACTCTGACGAGGAGATCCTCAGCATCCTGGCCAGCACTCCAGATTCGTTGACTCTCGAAGAGTTGCTCTATGCTGCTAAGTTGCAGAAGACCGACGCCGAGAAGCTCAACACCTACCGCATCGCTACCAACCGCTTCCCTCAGGATGTCCGCGCTGCCAACAACACCGCCGGTATCCTCTTCAACGAGGGCAAGTTCGACGAGGCTAAGAAGACCTGGGAAGGTGTCGTTGCTAAGGACGCCAACAACGCACAGGCTAACATGAACCTCGGTCTCATCGCCCTCCAGGAGAACAACCTCGAGGCTGCTGAGACTTACCTCGGCAAGGCTGGTTCTTGCGAGGAGTACGGTGAGGCTTATGGTACTCTCCTCGTCCGCAAGGGCAAGTATGCACAGGCTATCAACTCATTCGGCAGCAAGAAGTGCAACAACCTCGCCGTCGCTCAGATCTGCTCTGAGAAGTACAGCGACGCTAAGGCTACCCTCGATGGCATCGCCCAGAAGAACGGTACTACCTACTACCTCCTCGCTGTCGTAGCTGCCCGCACCAACAACGCTTCGGCTGTTGCCACCAACCTCAAGGAGGCTGTCGCTAAGGACGCTTCCCTCAAGGAGAAGGCTGCTAACGACGTTGAGTTCGCTAAGTTCGCTTCAGCAGTTGCCGCTCTCTAATCGCTCCGCAACAACTGCAAAAATAAGGAGGGGGTGTGTCGAAATTGGCATACCCTCTTTTTTATTGCAAAGTCCCAACTTTCTCAAGCCAAGGTTTTGTTATGTCCCCAAAAAGTTGTATCTTTGTA
>CACYQQ010000149.1 GCA_902776605.1 uncultured Bacteroidales bacterium
TGGTCGCAGCTATAGACGTCTCCGTTCCACTCCATCACTAAGGCATGCCCACATTGACGACCCAAAGTACAGACTCCTGGCACCTCGCCCACCCAGTTGGCCAACGTGGCATCGAAGAGTTGGACAAAGAAGCGACCGATGTCCTCCTGCCGCAACCATTCGTCGAAGAGGCGGCACAGGAACGCGCCCCATGGCTCGGGGGTGACCGACTCGGGGGTCACTCCTCCGTCGGGCAACCACTCCACGATGGGAGCGAACTGTAGGTATTGGCAACCTATCGACTTGAAGAACCGATAGAATGCCTCGGGTTCCTGGACATTCCGACGGTTGACCACCGCCATCGCATTCCATTGAACATCATACTGTTGCAGCATTTGCACGCCTCGCATCACCCGATGGTGTGTCGCCTCTCCCCCTCGGGTGCGACGATAGGCATCGTGCATCGCCTCCGTGCCATCCATCGAGATACCCACCAACCACTCTTCGTCGTGTAGGAACTGACACCATTCGGACGTAAGCAGCGTACCATTGGTTTGCAGACAATTACTAATCAAATGACCCTCAGCATATTGCCGTTGCCACCGAACCACCTTCCGATAGAACGACAGGGGCAACAGCGTCGGTTCGCCTCCATGCCACACAAAGACGACTTCTCGGGTGGGTTGCGCCTCAATGTACTGGTGAATGGCCTCTTCGAGCACCTCGTCGCTCATCTGCATCACCCCTCCCCCTTGTGGCAACAATTGCTTCTTGTCCAGGTAATAGCAATACTGGCACGCCAAGTTGCAGCGCGCTCCCACGGGTTTGAACATCAGGGAAAAGGGTCGGAGAAAAGGAGAAAGGGTGCTCACGCGAGAAGATAGAGTAAAGAGTAAAGGGTAAAGAGTAAAGTAGAATGAAAAACGGCACTTTTTTTTTGGGAGTCCTTTTTCCAAGCGCAAAGTTACTATAATTTTCGAGTCTTGCAAAGGATTTTCTTTATTTTTGATGATTTTGGCACTAAATCGAGCATTTCTCCGTTATAGATTTGTATCGCACAATAAAAACAATCAATGACTAACGACATGAACAAAAGAACTATCCGAGAGGCGCAGCCTTCGGACATGGCCAATATCCAGCAGGTGATTGATGCCGCCAAAGGCATCATGCGTGCATCGGGCAACATGCTCCAATGGCAAGGCAACTATCCGTCGGAGGAGGTGCTTCTCCTTGACATGGAGCGGCACGGCGGTTTCGTCATCCTCGACGATGAACGCATAGTCGGGTATTTCGCTTTCCTGCATTCACCCGACCCTACCTACAGCACTATCTATCAGGGCGAATGGTTGGACGACGTCCTGCCCTATCATGTCGTCCACCGCATTGCCAGTTACCCCGATGCGCACCATATCTTTGCCTCCCTCCTCGACTTCTGTTTTGCTATAACACCATCATGCAACACGTCTTATTAAAGCATGGCTTCTCCTATTGCGGCATCATCTACCTCACCAATGGCGATGAACGCCTGGCATACCAGAAAATACAGAAATAAACAACAGAGGCCAACCGTTAACGGCTGGCCTTTAATGTATATAGGGGGAATATTATCAGCAAAGGGAATACCCGACAAGCGGGAGCATACTACTTTACTCATTACCCTTTACTCTCTACTCTTTCCCGACTAGTCGTGGTGATACGGTTCTCCGCGCATGATGGTGTAGGCGCGGTAAATCTGTTCGACAAGGAAGAGGCGCACCATCTGGTGAGAGAAGGTCATCTTGGAGAGGGATATCTTGCCTTGCGCCGCTTCATAGACACGGGGCGAGAAACCATAGGGGCCACCGATGAGGAAGACCAGACGCTTGGAGACCGTCTGCATCTTCTGCTCCAAGTATTGACTGAATTCGCGCGAGGTGAACTCACGACCACGTTCATCAAGCAACACGAGGACGTCACCAGGTTGGAGGCGCTCGAAGAGCATATCCGCCTCACGCTCTTTCTGTTGCTCCTCGCTGAGGTTCTTGACATTCTTGAGGTCGGGCAACTCCTCGATGCTGAATGGCACATAGTGAGAGAGGCGACCCTGATAGTCGGCAATGGCCTCCTGAGGCAACTTGCCAACGGTCTTACCCGTAAAGATGACGTGGAGCTTCATGACTTGCGACGATGGTTGGGGGCACCCGAAGTGCCACGGTTAGGACGAGCAGAGGGGTTGTCTCGACGCGAGGCCGACTTGGAGCCCGAGGGCGAATACGGTCGGGCATCTGGTTTTGGTTTCTCGTGCTGGAATGAACCAGGGCGGTCATTATGTCGGGCGGGCACCGGCTTCTCATTATGAGAGTAACCAGGGGCCGATTTCTCGTGGGCATATGGTGCCCGATTGTTGGGCGCGAAACCACCAAAGAGCTTGTCGATGAGATCGCGGCGCCCCATCTTCTGCAACTCGGCACGCAGCATCGGCACATTCTCGCGTTGGTACCAGAAGAAGCAGGCGCGCTGCTTCTTTTTCTCCTCGGGGTTGCGGGCGCAGAAACAAGGTTCCAGCGTATAGGGATGAAAACCAGTGTAATAGATCTCGGTCGAGACCGTCATCGGCGTTGGCGTGAAGTCCTGTACCTGCTCCAACTGGAAGTCCAACTTCTTGGTCTCGGCAGCCAATTCCGCCATCGCCTCTTCGGTACTGCCTGGGTGGCTCGATATGAAGTAAGGGATAATCTGTTGGCGGAGGCCATGCTTGCGGTTGACCTCGTCGAACAGCGCCTTGAACCGATAGAACAACTCGAACGATGGCTTGCGCATCACCTTGAGCACCTCGGGGTTGGTGTGTTCGGGCGCCACTTTCAATCGGCCTGACACATGGTGACAGATCAGTTCCTCGGCATACTTCATGTTCACATCGTGAAACTCGCCATTCTTGCCCTCGTTGAGAATCAGGTCATAACGCACACCCGAACCGATGAAACTCTTCTTGACCCCCGGCAGGGCATCGACCGCCTTGTAGATCTCAAGCAAGGGTCGATGATCGGCATTGAGGTTCGGGCAGACATTGGGCGCCAGGCAAGAGGGTTTCTTGCATTTCTCGCAGATTGTCAAGTCTTTACCCCTCATGCGGTACATGTTGGCCGATGGTCCACCCAAGTCGCTGATATACCCCTTGAAGTCGGGCATCTGGGTCACCTTCTCCGCCTCACGGAGGATGCTCTCCTTGCTACGCGACGCTATGAACTTGCCCTGATGCGCCGAGATGGTGCAGAACGAACAACCGCCAAAGCAACCTCGGTGCATACAGATGGAGTGACGGATCATCTCGTATGCTGGGATGCGCTTGCCGTTGTAACGAGGGTGGGGCATACGGGTATAAGGCAGGTCGAAGCTATGATCGACCTCCTCGGTGGTGAGTGGCGGATAGGGGGGATTGACCTTGATGACGATGTCGCCCACCGCCTGCCAGAGGCAAGAGGCGTGCCACTTGTTCGACTCCTCCTCGATGTGGCGGAAGTTTTCGGCCTGCGCTTTCTTGTTGCGGAGGCACTCCTCGTAGGAATGGAGCACGATGTCGTCGCCCGTCTCCTCGATCCGAGGACGGCGGCACACCACCTGGGGCACATCAGCAATAAGGTCGATGAGTTCTTCGCGAGGCACATCAACCCCGGGTGTCTGGTCCAATCGTTGAGCAAACCGACGGGCAATCTCGCACATCGTCTTCTCCCCCATGCCGTAACCCAAGACGTCGGCCTCGCACTCCGTCAAGATAGAGGGGCGCAGGCGATCTTCCCAGTAGTCGTAATAACTGAGGCGGCGCAAAGAGGCCTCGATGCCACCCAGCACGATAGGCACGTCGGGAAATATCTCTCGGAGTATCTTGGAATAGACAATGCTGGGCATGTCGGGACGTTGACCAGCGCGCCCGTCGGGCGTATAGGCATCGTCCGAACGGCGACGACGGGCAGCAGTATAGTGATTGACCATACTGTCCATGGCACCTGGCGAAATGCCAAAGAAAAGACGGGGCTTACCCAACTTCTTGAAGTCGCGCAAATCGTCACGCCAATTGGGCTGAGGAACTATCGCGATACGCAAACCTTCGGCCTCCAAAACACGGCCGATGACGGCGGCGCCGAAAGAGGGGTGATCGACGTAGGCGTCACCACTGAAAAGTATGACATCCAGCTGTTCCCAGCCACGCATCTGTACCTCTTTAGCCGAGGTAGGCAACCAATCTGTAATCAAGTTATCAACACTTTTTATTGGTAAAAACAGACTTTACAAGGGCAAAAATACACTATTTTTCCCGAAAATGCAAAAAAATACGCCTAAAAATGGATTTTTCCTTAAAAAAATTTGGACAACGTCAAAATTTCATCTATCTTTGCAATCGCAAAATTAAAAGCCTGCAATACCTTAGCATCGATTTTTCGAGGTTTTTAATTTAGCATAATATTTAGTATTCGGTTACTATTTATTATTTAATATTTAATATTTTTTGCCGGTCGCTTAGCTAAAAGAAAGTTGGAGACCAACTTTCGCAAAGCACCGAAACTATGGTCGCTTAGCTCAGTTGGTTCAGAGCGTCTGCCTTACAAGCAGAGGGTCGGGGGTTCGAATCCCTCAGCGACCACTTAGGAATTTTTGTAGTTCTTTGGTTTCCTTAGGGAAACGTTAAACGGATTTTTCAAATCGAAAAATTAGCAATTTTTTCAATGAGACTGAGCGCTGTGAAGTTGCTCAGTCTTTTTTTGTACCCACGACGTACTAATCCCGCTACTGAGATGCCGCTGGATTACTACTAAGTTGCTACCTTCTTTCTACCTTTAAAAGGGAGCAAAAAGGCAGAAGGTCGCTTGCAACGCTACGGGAAATCAAGGGGAAGAGAATAGGATGATAAATGAACGTTTTCGTTAAGCCATAGACAGAAAGCTTGCTTTATGTTATGGCGAGAAAATGTCTGTAAAAAAACGAACGATAAAAGCAAGAAAAATGCAGCGCTCAAGGCATTACACCTTGGGCGCTGCAATATTATGTATCAAGTAAAAAAGGATTACTTCATCATTACCTTCTTGCCATTGCGGATGTAGAGGCCGTCAGGACGTGGGGCAACGACCTGTGTGCCCTGCAAGTTGTAAAGCGGAGCATTCTGGTTGTCTATGACTGAGATAGATTCCAACGCAGTGACATTTGAATTCTCTTTGATAGTCACGAAGTCCTTCCACGCATTTGCTGCCTTATACGCATCGACGCTTCCCGATGGGACATAGAGGGTACAATTCTTCTTAGTGTCATTGTGGAAGGAATCTTCGTAACAAGCAGGAGGATTGACGGCATTGCAATAGATGCTCGTCACACCAGTGCACCCGGCAAATGCACCAAAGTCGATGCTCGTTACACTGCTTGGAATCTCGATGCTCTTCAAGCCAGCGCACAAGAAGAAAGTTGCATAGCTGATGCTTGTCACGCTATTCGGAATCACAATGCCCGTCAAGCCGGAGCAGCCAGCGAAAGCATAGTCGGCAATGCTTGTCACACTGTTCGGTATCTCGATGCTTGTCAAGCCTGTGCAGCCGGCAAATGCTCGATAGCCAATGCTTGTCACGCTGTTCGGTATCTCAATATTCGTCAAACTTGCGCGACCCGAGAAAGTATAATCTACTATTCCAACCGTGCCATCTTTCAATACGATGCTTGTGTTGTCGGGCATAAACCCTTTGTATTTGTATGCGAACTTTCCAACATAGACGAGGCCTTCTGGTTGGTTGTCGTACCACCCCGTATAATTGAAAGCATCCGGACCGATGCTCGTTACACTGCTTGGAATCTCAATGTTCATCAAGCTGGTGCACTCACTGAAAGCTAAACCGCCGATGCTCGTCACGCTGCTTGGTATTTCGATACTCGTCAATTCTGTGCAGCCTCTAAAAGCATTACCGCCGATGCTCGTCACGCTGTAAGTCATCCCTTGGTATGTGACAGTGGGCGGAATGACGACATTTCCTGAATAGGCTTTGATATTTTCAAAGTATTCGGGGTACTTGCTGGAAACGGCCACCGTCTTGTCCGACTGTGACAAATAGGTATAATAGATACCATCCACTTTAAAATCGTGAGCAGAAAGCGATTGGCAAATGAACATCAATAAGGCTGTGAGCCCAAAAGAGTAATGATTGTGATTCATAGTAACTATTTTAGGATTGAAGAATATTCCTCTTGAATGAATAAAGGTTTCTTTTCGCCGGCAAAGATACGAACTAATTTGCAATGTTGCAATACATTAGGGGCAAAAAGTAAAGAAATTCGGAAAAATGAAAGTGGAGAGGTAGCATTACTATCATCACAGAACGGTGACAGGACGAAGAGATGTGACTCCGAACGGATTCCGAAGGACGACCGAAGGGTGACCGAAGATATCGGACACAAAATTGCAACACAGGATTACAATTGCAGGGAAAGAGGGGACTTGAAAACGAGGTTTGGGAGCAACTCGAAATAAAAAATGTGAAAATATTTTTCTATATGCCAAGAATTTATTAAATTTGCGCCTAATTCAATATAAAAAGTCAAAAATGGCACAGCAAGTTAAACCAAGTATTCCAAAGGGAACGCGCGACTTCGGTCCTATCGAAATGGCCAAGCGCAATTATATATTCAACACTATCAAGGAGGTCTATGCTCTGTATGGCTATCAGCAGATTGAGACGCCATCGATGGAGAACCTCTCGACCCTGATGGGCAAATATGGTGAGGAGGGCGACAAACTGCTCTTCAAGATCCTGGACTCAGGCAACTTCCTGGCCGATGTGAAGCAGGAGGAGTTGGTCAACGCAGACGGCAAACCAGACGGCACCGCCAAGTTGGCTGCACGCATCTGCGAGAAGGGTCTGCGCTATGACTTGACCGTGCCATTTGCCCGTTTCGTGACGCTGCACAAGGAGGAGTTGTGCTTCCCCTTCAAGCGCTACCAGATTCAACCCGTATGGCGTGCCGACCGCCCACAGAAGGGTCGCTACCGTGAGTTCTTCCAGTGCGACGCCGACGTGGTGGGCAGCGACAGCCTGCTGAACGAGGTGGAACTCATCCAGATCATCGACGAGGTGTTCCGCCGCTTCGGCATCCGCGTGGCCATCAAGATGAACAACCGCAAGATCCTGGCCGGCATTGCCGAGGTGATTGGTGCCCCCGAACTGCTGGTGGACATCACCGTGGCCATCGACAAGTTGGACAAGATTGGATTGGACAACGTCAATGCCGAACTCCGCGAAAAGGGATTGAGCGAGGAGCAGATAGCCAAGCTCCAGCCTATCATCAAGTTGGAGGGCAAGAACGAGGAGAAGTTGGCAACCATCAAGGCCGCCTTGGCATCGTCCGAAGTGGGCGTGAAGGGTGTCGAGGAGTTGGAATGGATACTCCAGAAGGTTCAGCAGATTTCGACCTTGAACGCCCAGTTGGACATCGACCTCACCCTGGCTCGCGGTTTGAACTACTATACAGGTGCCATCTTCGAGGTGAAGGCACTGGACGTAGAGATTGGTTCCATCACAGGCGGTGGCCGTTACGACAACCTGACGGGCGTGTTCGGCATGCCAGGCATGAGCGGCGTGGGCATCTCGTTCGGTGCCGACCGTATCTACGACGTACTCAACCAGTTGGAGCTCTA
>CACYQQ010000150.1 GCA_902776605.1 uncultured Bacteroidales bacterium
CACCGACTGGGTCTCTACTCCATCAAACGCGAGTTGGAGGACATGACGTTGAAATATGAGGATCGTGCCACCTTCGACAGCATTGCCCAACAGTTGCAACAGACCAAGACGGCCCGCGACGCCTACATGGAGGCCTTCATCGCCCCGCTGGAGAAACGGTTGCGCGAGACGACGCACCTCAACTTCTATATCAAAGGGCGCACCAAGAGCATCAGCAGCATCCAGCACAAGTTGCAGGCGCAACAGACCTCGTTGGACAGGATCTTCGACCTCTTTGCCATCCGCATCATCATCGATGAACCCGACCAGAACAAGGAGAAAGCCGATTGCTGGCAGGCCTACAGCATCGTGACGGACATGTATCAGCCGAACCCGAAGCGCCTGAAGGACTGGCTCTCCATCCCGAAATCCAACGGCTACGAGTCGTTGCACATCACCGTGGCCGGCCCTGACAAGAAATGGGTTGAGGTGCAGATTCGCACCAAGCGCATGGACGAGATTGCAGAACGTGGTCTTGCCGCCCACTGGCTCTACAAGGGCATCAAGAGTCAGGGTGCCGTCGATCAGGTGATGGCCTCCATCCGTGAGATATTGGAGCACAACTCCTCGCCCGACGAAATCATGAAGGACCTCTCGCTGGGTCTGTATCAGGAGGAGATTTTTGTCTTCACCCCTCGCGGCGATGTCTTCAAGTTGCCCAAGGGAGCCACCGTGCTCGACCTTGCCTTCCTGATTCACTCCAAGTTGGGTCTCTCGTGCGTCGGCGCCAAGGTGGGCAACAAGAACGTCAAAATCAACTACCAACTGCACAGCGGCGACCAGGTGGAGATTCTCACCTCGCCCCAGCAGACCCCGAAACAGGATTGGTTGAACATAGTAGCCACCTCCAAGGCACGCATGCGCATCCGCCAGGGTCTCAAGGAAATAGAGAACCGTGAGGCGGAGGCCGGCAAGGAACTGCTGCAACGCCGATTCAAGAACCGCAAGATCGACATCGAGGAGGGTGACCTCTCCAAGATTGTCCTCCGCATGGGCTTCAAGACCCAGACGCAGTTCTTCCACGCTCTGGCCATTCAGGAGATTGACGTGGATGACGTGCTGAAGGCCTACGACCAGATGCAAGCACCTGTCATTCAGGGAGAACCCGACGCGCATAGTGCCGAGGAGTTTGACCTGCGCATTGCCAATAATGCCAACCAGAAGGACAAGTCGGGCAAGGAGGGCGACGACGTGTTGGTCATCGACAAGGACCTCAAGGGGTTGGATTACAGCCTCGCAGGATGTTGTCACCCCATCTATGGCGACGACGTGGTCGGTTTCGTGAGCATCAGCGGAGGCATCCGCATCCACCGTGCCGACTGTATCAACATCCACAACTTGCAGGAGCAATACCCCTACCGCATTGTCCGCGCCAAGTGGAGCGGCAAGAGCGGAAGCCAATACAGCATCACGCTACGCGTCATCGGACAGGACGACATCGGTATTGTCTCCAACATCTCGTCGGTCATCAACAAGGAGAAAGATACGTTGCTCCGCGCCATCAACATCGACGCCGAAGGCGGCCTCTTCCGAGGTCACCTCACGGTGATGGTGCAAGACCTGTCATCGCTCAACTCGCTCATCAAGAAAATCGGCGCCATCAAGGGCGTCAAACAGGTGGAGCGAGTCAACTGAAAACGACCCTATCTTACCTCGGCGAGGCTTCGGTCATCCTTCGGGATGCCTTCGGGGAGCCTATTATGAAGATACTATGAAGGTATTATGAAGGTATTATGAGGGTATTATGTGCCTATATAGAAACTATGATGAAAAAATATATCGCAATTTTGGCTACCGCCATCACCTTGACGGCATGTAGCAGCACGGAGGAGAAACAGGCAAGCCGACTCTATCAGGAGGCAGAATCGGCTTACCAGAATGAACAATATGCTTACGCCAGCGCCCTGCTGGATTCCATCGAGAACCATTGCAAGAGTGCCATCGAATGGCGCAAGGCAGGTCATGCACTCAACTATCAGGTGCAATTGGCCATGCAGGAGGACTCGTTGGCTACCGCCGACACCATGCTCCTGACCATCACCCCCATCATCAACGAGATGGTGAAGGCCAACAACTTCCTCTACGAGAAAGGAGAATATGACGAATTGGGCTACTATTATGTCAAGGGAAGCGACACCAAGAGCAACCTGGGACGCAGTTATGTCCATGCCACGGTCAACGAATATGGCAATGTCAGCCTTATCAGCGAATATCGTGGCGGTGCCTACATCAATCACACCCAACTCCGTTTCATCGGCTCCGACCATAGTGAAGTGGTGACCGCCAACGTACCTTTGGAGCGCGAGGGAGCCAACTATCACTTCAAGAACCAAGGTCTATGTCACGAGAGTGTCACCTACGTCAACGACTCGGCGTTGGCCTTTGTCGATATGCAGGTGGGCGACAGCAAGTTGAAGGCTGAACTGGTTTGCAAGGAGGGCACCAAAAAGTACCCCGTCCAGTTGACCACGAAAGACCGCAACGACATCGCCCTCACCTATCAGTTGGGCAAGATGTTGGCCGCCCAGTTGCGCTTCTCCCAGCAGAGCAAGGTGGCTGGTGAGAAAATCAAATTCCTGAAGGCCAAGATTGAAACGAACAAAAACAAAGACAACAACAAATAAACACATACACTATTAAGCATCCTTTTTTCAAATGAAACGAATCACATTCTCAATCGCCTTATCCGCCATGCTCCTGGCATGTGTCGATGCGTTTGCCCTCACCGTCAACGGCAAAATGGGCAAACCCACGAAAGAAGAACTTGAAATGACCGAGTACACCCCCGATCCAGAGGCAGAGGCCGTCATTCTCTACAGTTCGACGTACCTCAGTTACACCCCGGTTGCCAATCGTCTGCAACTCATCACCCACTACAAGAAACGCATCAAGATCCTCAAGGAGGACGGTAAAGATTGGGGCGACGTCGAAATCTCCATCTACGATGCCGGAGGTAGCTCCCGCGACATCCTGACCGGCTTGAAAGGCGCCACCTATAATATGGAGAACGGTTCTATCTCCAAGACCAAACTCAACGATGACCTGAAGAACGAACAGCGTTTGAACAGCTACACCATCGTCAAGAAGTTCTCTATGCCAAACGTACGTGTCGGTTCAGTCATCGAATATGAGTACGACGTCAAGAGCGACTACCTCACAGGCATGGATCCTTGGTATGCGCAGACAAGTATTCCAATCTTCTATACCGAATTTGAAACCGAAGTACCGGAATGGTTCACCTTCCGCGCCAACCTGACTCCCGGCTCGGTTGACATCGAACACAAACGCGAGGACACCAACTACACCGCCTTGCTCCGAGGAGGACAGTTGACCGCCTCGGCCGTCAGGGAGACTTTCATCGGCCGCGAACTGCCACGCATCAAGAGCGACGACTTCATCCTCTGCATCAATGACTTCCGTGCCAAGGTAACGATGGACTTCACCAAATATGTTATCCCTGGAGTTATCTATGAGGAGTACAACAAAAACTGGAACAAGGAAATTGAGAACCTTCTGGAATCAAGTTCTTTCGGTCGTCTGTGCGAGGATAACAACCCCTTCAATGCCCAGACCTTGCGTGCCATCCAGTGGCCCGAAGACTATACGGTCAAGCAGAAGGTCGATTCTCTGCGCAACCTCTTGTGGAGCAACTATTCATGGAATGAAGCCTATGCCCTCTACGGCGATAAGATTCGTACGTTGAACAAGGAGAAGTCGGGCGACAATGCCACCCTCAACCTTGCCTTGTTGAACATGCTCAACGATGCTGGCATCCCTACTTATCCGGTCGTGCTTCGTAGCCGCAACCGAGGTCGTCTGCCTCTCATGCCGAGTTTGAAGTACTTGAACTCTGTCATTCTCTGCTCGTTTGATGCCAACGACAGCACTTACATCTACTTCGATGCCGGCTCCAAGAACTATCCTGTCGGCGTTATCCCAAGCAGGTTCTTGGTTGACCGTGCTTTCCTGATTCATCCCGACACCAAGAAATTTGACACCAAGGACTTACGCGAAGTTTGCCGTGGTTCGGAAATCTCGACCATCAAGGCAAGCATCGACGCCAACGGTCTCCTCAAAGGAAAACGTTCCATTGCCCACCGTGGGTTGGAAGCAGCCGATTTCCGCTATGATTATAAGGCAGAAACCAACGAACAGGACTTCATCCAGAAGTTGGCTACGGCCTACGAATTGGACGATATCGAAGATTATTCTTTGCAAGACCTCAATACAACCAACGAGAAAGTTGCCGAGGACTTCACCTTCAGCAAACAGTTGGACATCGAGGGCGACCATATTTACGTCAACCCCTTCCTCTGTCTCAACCTCTCGTCGGCCTTCAAAGCCGAGAAACGTGACCTTCCCGTCGAATTTGCCTACAACATGGTGCGCAAGCATGCCATCGAGATTGAGATTCCTGAAGGTTATGAAGTCGAGGAATTGCCACAATCGGTCAACGTAAAGATGCCCGATGGCAAACTCTCGGCCCGCATCGTCTGCCAAAAGATGGGACAGAAAGTGTTCATCCAGTTCAACTACAACCGCAACACGTTGTTCTATGGCGTAGAGAACTACGACATTCTCCGCAACTTCTACACCATTCTGGAGCAAGCGGGCAATTCTAAACTTGTATTGAAGAAGAAGCAATGAGACACCTCCTTTCGCTAATCGTCCTCGCAAGTTTGTTTGCCTCTGTCGCCAAGGCAGAGATTGCCGTCGTACATGAGGACATTACTGAGTTTGAATGCACAGGAGCCAACTCCGGCATCAAGCGTTGCAAGTTGGTAGCTACTATCAATGACAACCGTGGTGAATCCCTCTGCAACTGGTCAGAGCAATGCGAGAAAGGCAGCTTTGAGTTGAAAAGCTTCAAGGCCGTCATTACTGAGGGCAATGGCAAGGTCACCAAAGTCAAGAAAGGTGACTTGCAAAAAACCGAGTATTCGGACAATTTGGCCGACGACAACTATACCTATTATTATATTCCACGCACCAGTTCTTACCCGATGCGCGTGGAATATGAGTGGGAAGTGTCGTACAATACTCTTCTGGTTTATCCTAAGTTCCTTTCTTTGCCGACCTACGAGGTGCGCGTTGACTCTATTGTCCATCGCATTATTACGACCGACAAGAACACGTTACGTTACAAGACCTTCAACTTTGAACCCACCGAGGACCAGTTGAAGGTCTTCCCAAGGGAGGGTCATCCCGACCAGACGGTCACGCAACTGACGTTGACTCACGTGCCTGCCATCGAGCATTTCGGAGATGGACTTCCGCTTCGCAAGCAAATGCCTCTCGCCTATTTTGCGCCCACTTCATGCACTTACAAAGGTTCGAAGTGTGACATGACCGACTGGAAGAGCTACGGCCTATGGACCTACAGCTTGGTCAAAGGGCGAGACAAACTTCCCGAGGAGTTGCTCCAGAAGATTCACGCCATGACCGACACCTGTACCTCCGTCAAAAGCAAGGTGGGCGTCATCCGCCGTTGGATGGGCGAAACCACCCGTTATGTCAACATCGCGTTGGGCATCGGTGGTTATCAACCTCGCACCGCCGAAGAGGTCTATAAGACGGGCGTGGGCGATTGCAAAGCATTGTCCAACTACTTCTGTTCCATGCTCCACGCGCTGGACATTCCAGCGGTATATACCCTCTATGGAGATCGTGACCTCATGGACGACATGCCTACCTTCCAGCAGCTCGATCACGTCATCGTGCAGGTTCCCCTACCTGGCGA
Organism: uncultured Bacteroidales bacterium; assembly: GCA_902776605.1. Classification (GTDB taxonomy): domain Bacteria; phylum Bacteroidota; class Bacteroidia; order Bacteroidales; family UBA3663; genus Liminaster. The sequence goes on from CACYQQ010000150.1 coordinate 5,780, forward strand.
CACGCTGTGGGTGGAGTGCACCAACCCTAAATTCCCGTTCGACTATTGTCCTTCCAGCCATCGCGGACATGAAGTTATCCTCGTCACCGAACAGGGAGGCATTTTGACCAAGATTCCAGAGCGCGTCGATAAGGAGAACATCACCACCGAGCAGATTGACATCCGCGTTGATAGTCATGGAGATGCCGACATCATTCTCGATCGCCATAGCGCAGGAGAAGCGTTCGAGAATAACCTCCACCGTTTGGAGATGCGCAACGACGAGCTCCGCAAGAGTGTCACCTCGGGTATCTACATGCCCCATCCTACGGTCAACAAGGTGGACATCCAGAAGAACGACAAAGCCATCGACCTCCATCTGGAAGCTCGAAGCATGGGATGGGCCCGCACCAGTGGCAACCGTCTCTTCATCCCCATCTC
>CACYQQ010000151.1 GCA_902776605.1 uncultured Bacteroidales bacterium
CAGTGGCACCATCAAGATCACCAAGAGCTGCCACCTCCTGGTATTGGCCGCAGGGTACAATGTCTTCAGCCCATTGGTCGAGGCCGACTTCATCATCAACGAGAAGGCTACTGCTATGTTCGGTGCGGACGAGGCCAACAAGGTCTATTACAAACAAGGCTTCGACACCAATGAAGAACTGGAAGGTTGGAGGCTCCACTACACCAGCAGCAATACGTTCGAGGTTATCCCGACACCAACGCTCTCCCCTAACACCAGTTTCTCGACCATCGATCCCGACAACAAATATTCGCTCAATATCCGCTATACGAATAAAGAGCAGCAGAACGAGATGCTCATTTCGCCCGAAATGACCATCCATCCGAACACGACCCTGGAGTTCTACTCCTTCTTCGGCGGCATCTGGTTGGTCTATGCCAACTGGTATGTAGGCATTTACGATGTCGAATCGGACCAGACGGAAGTGCTTGTCGATGCCTTCCAGTGGGCACAGAAGAATGAATTCACCGGTCCTGCCTGGATTCGCTTCACGGCCGACCTCTCGGATTATGCCGACCGTAACGTCCAGTTCTTCTTCAATTATGTGGGCCAGGGTGGTGACGATGTTGCCTTCGATGGCTTCAAGCTCATGGAGCAGGATTATTCGGATGCCGCACACATCACCATCAACGAGGGTGACAGTGTCCACTTCCGCGACCTCTCGACTGGCATCAACCACTGGAAATGGGAGTTCCCTGGCGGTGTGTTGAACAACGATGACGAGCAGAACCCAGTCGTCACTTATGACAAAGCAGGTACCTACGACGTAAAACTCATCGTCTGGAACGACAAGGAGGAGGCCGACACCCTGCTCCGCAAGGACTATGTTGAGGTGAAGGCCGAGATGCCAAAGGCCTTTGCTGGTCTGCCCACCGAGGGTTATCTCTCACCATTCAGAGCGGTGTTCATCCCGGTCAACGTTCCTGTCACCTTCCACGACCTCTCGACGGGCAAACCAACCGAGCGCCTGTGGTCCTTCCCTGGCACCGACATCGAGAATTCGACCGAGGCTAACCCTACCGTAACCTACGTAAAGGCGGGCACCTATAGCGTTGGCTTGCACGTATCGAACACGGTAGGCACCGATATCGACAGCTTGAGATATGCCATTCAGGCGGGTGGTGCCCAGTACATCTGGAACATCCAGCCCGAAGAGAGCGCAAACCTGTCACATATCAGCATAGGAGGTTATTATGGCAGCTATGCCGGTTCCAACTGGTTGATGCTCTATGAGTTCGCCGAGAAGTTCCAGGCTCCTCTGGCTCCTGCCACCATCGATAGTGTAACCGTCTATTTTGCATCGACCCAGACCGTCACCCCCGATACCCTCATCACCGTTTCTATCCGCGAGGACTCTTTAGGCCTGCCTGGCAAAGTCCTTGCTTCGGGCAGCGTCAAGGCTAGCGATTTGAATTGGGACGATGAGAACGTCGTGGGCACCTGTTTCCACCTCGATCAGACCGTACAAGTCACAGGCGAGTTCTTCGTCTCTATCGGTGGTATACCTAACAATGTAGATGAAATCACCTACGAGGAGGACAAAATCGCCGTTCTTTGTGCCCGACACATTGATGGTCGTCCTAGCACCATTTACCACTATATGGACACCTCGGACAGCTATGAACCCAGTGGCGAATGTGTTTGGGTATTCAACGCCGACGAACCACTCTCCATGGCCATCTGCCCTGTCCTTGACTATGGTATTCCTTCGGCCATCGAGCAGCTGGATTCGGCTTCCGGCAACGGCACTCTTATCTTCAATCTGAATGGTCAGAAGGTATCGGAGCGTGCCGCAAACAAGGGACTCTATATCGTCAATGGCAAGAAAGTAATCATCAAATAATCTACAATAACCAAGACATCCTCTGCTCCCGTTTCGATGGGGGCATGAGGATGTCTGTTATCATCTACACTAATATGAAGAAAATCTTTACTCTTTTCCTGAGTGCATTTGCACTCTTCTGCACGATGAATGCCGAAGAGGTCACCTACGACTTCTCGACAAGCATTCCCAGCGGTTGGAGCTGTTCCGTCGAGCCTAATGGCTTCGAGAAGACCGGGGCGGAGCGTGGTGCACAGTTCACCAAGAGTTCAGTCCTTACCCTAAGCGGTTCCAAGGGCATCTCGAAGGTCGTCGTTACCTGCTCAGCCAACATCGACAAGAAGAACTCCATCGCCGTATCTGTCAATGGTACTCAGTTCGGCACCACCGCCGTTTTGGCCAAGGAGGCCAATGTTGAGAAGACCTTCACGGGCACCGCTACCGATGGTGACCTCGTCCTCACCCTCACCCGTGGCGACAAGTCCATCTACATCAAGAAGGTCGTTGTCACCTGCACCGAAGCCGGCAACACGGGCGGCAACGACGACGACCAGTTGGGCAAGGACCTCGACCCTGAATACGTCTATGCCGACATCGTGAAGGTGGTTGCTCCTACCGACGAGTTCTACAACCAGCCTTACACCTTCATCCAGAACAACATCGAAATCAAGTGCTCCAAGACGACACACATGGATGGATACTTCTCTTGTGCCGCCAACGAGACGATGTCCATCACCGCCACCCAGCCTATTGTTGCCATCACCATCAACGGCATGGTCAAGAAGAATTTCGAGGCTACGGTCAACAACGGCACTCTCTATTATGCCAGCTCCGAAGAGACAGAGATAACCCAAGACCCTGTCATCTACATCGGCGACATCAACGAGAAGAGTGTCACCCTGACCTGCCTCAAGCAGTTGCAGTGCAAGGAGGTAACCCTCTACTTCAAGGAGGCACCTGAATTGGACCTCGACGAGCTCTTCGGTGGCATGGGCGGAGACGAAATTTATACCTATAGCTATGAAAGCGATAAAGTCCAGACATTGACCCCCGCATTCGACGAATTAGGCGTCGTTCCGTTCCAAGTCCAGATGTCGGAAGAAGTTACACTGCCTTTCGTCAACATGTTTTTCGAGAACGAAGATCAAGATATGGAGTTGTGCTTGCAGTTCATCGCCGATTTTGATGCCAATACAATCGTCGCTCCTGGCGTTTATCCTATTGACGAAACGTTGGAAGTCGGCCACATCGTAGCAAGCCCTGGCGGTGACGAATACGATGATTATCCATCGTACCTGTTGACCGACTATGTCGATATGGGCGAATATCAAGATTGGAACATCTTCTACCTCGTGTCGGGCACCGTGACCGTTGCCGCCGACCCTGCTGGCGTCAAGGTGGTTGTCGATGCCAAGTCTTACTTCGGTTCGACCATCAAGGTTACCTACGTTGGCCCATTCGTTGACTATTCTACCGCCATCGACACGATTGCTGCCGACAAGGCCGCCAAGAACGGCAAGTACATCGCCAACGGCAAGCTCTACATCCAAAGAGGCAACCTCCGCTACAATGCTCAGGGCCTCCTGGTGCGCTAAAAACTATATCTCCACAGGTCGACGAGTTAGAGTTTACCTGTGGAGAGTTGTTTATCCCGTTCCTAATCTAATCCTTTTTTATTGTACTCTATCCTTTCACAAAAAACATCAATCATGAAAAAGGTTATCACTTTCCTAATCCTCTTATGGGTCATTATGCCAGCGCAATTGTCTGCCCAATTTACAAAAGACTCCTCGTTCATATCGGTGTTGCGCTATTCCGACTTTGCTACCGTCAAGATAAGCAATAGCTACAAGAAACAGAACGATAACACATTCATCATATCCATCAGTTCTGACGGCAAATACTTTGTAACGGCCTCCAAAAAAGTATTCTCCGACACGTATCATTATACCTTCTACGAAAGTAATACGGGGAAAATCCTGAAAACAGAAAAGACAAAATCAATTCTGAATTTCATCTTCATCGGAGACAAGATGCTCACGCTAAACTACTATAAGGGTCTTTCGATGACGGACATAACGACGAATACCCCGAAATGGAATCATAAACTCTTCAATGGTAAGCCTTTTTATCTGCACGGAGACATACTCCTATCGATTGACAAAGAGAACGAGAATCAAATACAAGGCTTAAATTTATCCAATTGCTCCATGTGGACGGTTTCCATTCCTCACAGCAGTGGCATTCGTACTATCCAAAAAATCGACGAAGATAATCTCTTGATTGTGGCCGACAAGCTTGTCAAACTCGACACGAAGACAGGCAAAATGAAATCGCTGAAAATCAAGAACTATATCCCTAATGGCAAGAAGATCACAGGCAACATTCTCTTGGGAGTTCTAGCCGTTGCAGCCAATGTTGCATCAGCGTACACGACTGGATATATCTTCATACCCATTTTCAAGGAGAATCACGAAGGATTCTTGAGTACCGTCTATCCTGAATCCACCACGATTGCCCGTTTGTCTTCTAACCTCCTTCAAGCCGATAGTTTGTTTTACTTTGCCGACAGGAACAATGTCTTTTGTTTCGATACCGATTTGAATGTTCAATGGTCAACTCCTCTCCCTCCCAAGTCTGGCAGCAGTTCCTTCCTACATTTACAAAACGACACTCTTTGGATGGTCAACTGTGGCTTGGCAACAATAAACAGCACGCGGACAGGACAGTTCGGTTCTCCTTTTTATGCAGCATTTAATGCACATTCTGGGAGTCAACTTATGTTACAGGTAATGGGAAAGAAGCAAGATGACCTGCATAGTGTAGTAAACAATACTAACCACGTCAGTTATCTCTTCAAAGACACTTGCAAGACATTTTACTTCGACACTCAAGAAACCATCATCAACGCAGGCGAAAACAGATTCAAGGATTTCAGGTTGATTGAAGAGGCCTATTGCCTCAATGCCGAAACCCACAAATTTGACCCATTGGACAGTTGTCTCGTTTATGCCCATAACATGAAAAATGGCGATATATACCAAGTCTCGGGAACCGACTCTTTAACACATCTCTATGTGCCTGGTTGCGTTTACTTCGATAATGGACAATTTGCAGACAGCCTTAGAGTTATCTATAACAGACAAGCAAACGAAAAATTCGACTGCTGGATTATTGATGCACAAGGGAACCCTGCCCTACACATCGAAGAGGCTATTGAAAGCATGACCGTAACCAATGACTATTTATTCTTCATCCACGACAAAGACTATTTATCCATCCTTCACAAAGATGTCTTAAAACTGGAGCCAGCTCCACAACCGAAGCAGAAAGAGCAACCCGACCCCCAAGAGTCACAGTTGCTCAATGAACTGCCCAACTCATAGCGGCTTATCTCCTGCTATTTTTTTCCCCCCCCCCTTTCACCCCAAGTTCGAGAAAGAATCCCCCCAACTCTCTCGAACTTGGGGTGAAAACAATCTTTTTGACAGCAAATTCTCCCATCAAACAGGTTAAAGCATGTGGAAAGGCGTTTTTTGTTTTCGTTATCGTTTTCGAACGAGGTTATTTTCCGCTTTACTATCATTGAGTTTAATTGAGTTCTCCAATTGAGTTGCATGGCTCTCGCGATAGCTGAATTGAGTTTCAATTAAGTTCAATTGATGGAGGTATTGCAAGGAAGGGAGTGAAAGAGAAGTGACAAGAGGGTGACAAAGTAGGGAAAGTAGAGGTGTTGTGTTCCAGTTGTTCCAATTGTTTTTGAGGGGTCAACCTCATGCTTATTCTCTCTATATTTATTATATAATTAATTAATAATTAAATATATTTTGGCACTTTTCACCCCATTTTTGGCTCAAAATTGAGGCAAATGGAGGCTCTGACGGACAAAAATCGACCGTAAAATGCAGCCCGACACTCCCATTTTCGAGCCGCGATGACATCCCCAATGACACCATTACCGAGAGACCGTCTCTCTTAATTTTGCATTATTACATATTGATTATCAACCAAATAGAGAAAATTCTCTATTTCATACGCATTCAGCGGGGTCATGAGTGTCAGTGTCATGAGTGTCAAATACTATTATCTATTTATTCGGGGCGGACAGACCCCATATATATAAAAATAATATTTAAAATATTATTTTTATATATATGAACCCAAATACATTCATTTTCTAATATCTTAATGACACTTGACACTCTTGACCCCTCTTGTTGTCTTTTTGTCTTTTCCTGAATAAGGTTGACTCGATTTTAACTATTTAACACTTGATTTAACATTTCCATTTTTTCATACGGAAATAGTTGACTTACTCTACGGA